>NZ_LNGH01000008.1 GCF_011057715.1 Marinitoga sp. 38H-ov | reverse complement strand
CTTCGCTGTTTTTATATCCTTCAAATGCTTCTTCATACTCCTTTATATACTTCCCCACTGTTTTTCTATTTATTCCCATTATTCTGCTTATTTCTCTTTGAGATTTCCCTTCTCTAAAATACATGTATATTACTCTTCTTTTTTGGTCCATACTGATCATCCTTTCTAACTCCTCTCTCTTTATTTGAGAAGAGTATATCATTTTTTCTTCCTCAGTGGACCATTTTTCAATTTTATTCATGGGGTACTTTTAGTTTACACTATACAACCAGACTTACAGAGTATGACTCAATTATCAGAAATAATGCAACTGTACAATAAAATTCTCGGAGTTTTTTCAGATATTACTGCAAAAACAAGCACAAAACAACCCCTCTACGCTGGGCATAGAGGGGTTTTATATTATCCTTCCATCTTTTCTTTTAATTTTTTAGCAATAAATGTTGCAACGTGTGCTCCTTTTGTTCCTCTTCCAAATCCTGCGTCCATTCCGTTTTCTTTTGCTAAATCATCATTTAATTGAGTACCACCAACGATTAACAATATTTTATCCCTTACACCTTTTTCTATTGCTAATTGATGTAATTTTTTCATATTTTCCACATGGACATCGTTATGGGTAACAATCATTGAAGCAAGTATCGCCTGTGCTCCATATTCAATTGCAGCATCTATCATTTTTTCTGGTGGAACACTGGTGCCAAGGTATTCATATTTAATTCCATATTTTTCTATACCGCCGTGTTTAATATCTAATATTTCCCTTATACCTACATTATGTTCATCATTACCTACTGTACCAGCTACAACCTTAACTTTATGTTTTGCGAAGAAGTCGAATAATTCATCATCTGACATAACTTCAGGTTTTTTAGGTAATACCAAATCATCTTTCTTTATTGCAAATGGAACTTTAGCTTTTAATTCAACATATGTTGCTTCTGTTGGATGAAGAACTGTTTTTGAAATTACTTGAGCATCTTCTAATCCCATTCTTTTACATATTTCAAGTGCAGCAGCTTCAGCATATTCTTCGGATTCAGGAATTGTCATATCTAGTTGTATATAACCATCATAACTCCATTCTACTTCTGGTTTAATTAAATTATTTTCCCTATATTCTCTTATTTTATCTAATCTCTTATATACATTATCTTCATCATCTAATTCATCTATGTATTGTATTTTATCTGGATTACATAATGTACATCCATCTATTAAATCACATGGCTTTTCTAAACCTTCTGGTAAATTATTATATCCAAAGTGATGACATACAGGAGCCATATAATCCTTATCTCTTGGTACAACAGTTCCTGCACCTATACCTCCATCTTTCTTTCTAACAATACCATCACCCATTCTTTCTGGGTATTCCCCATTATCTACAAACATTCCATTTTCAACAGCTTCAAAATATCCACCCATTTCAATTATTTCTTCTAACATTAAAATAGCTCTCATCTTTAATTCTCTAACTTTTTCTCTTACATTATCCCAATTTACTTGAACCATTTCCTTAATACCATCAAGAGCTATTAATGTATGTTTAGCTGTTTCAACACCTCTAATTGAGTTAATATGCCATGGAACATTTCTTCCTTCATCAGGTGTAATAGTTGATTGAATATCTGCTTTTGTTAATCTTGAAATAAGTGTATCTAATACGTGTATTCTAGTAGCATCAAATAAATCTGATTCTATATATCTTGTGTTCATTTGTGCTCTGAATTTATAATCTTTGAATAATTCTCTAATTGTTAATGCATATACAAAGTTTAATCTAAATTCTGGAGTTGGTGAAACTATTGGTGGAACTGTAGATAATGCTATATTTTCTTTTTTCATTCCAGCTTTTACTGAATATAATGAATTAATAGCATGTTGTACTAATAATTCTGGCATAACCTTCCATGCAAATTTAGCTGATGCATTAGCATTATGAGCACCATCAATTTGTAGCATGTTTGCTGATGCCATAATCTTTTTTGCTACAGCAGCATCAACAAATGATCTAATCATATTAATTCCTCTATATAACACGTTATATTGAGGATCTTGATGAGCTCCATTTACACCTTCTTCAGCAAATAATACAGCTACTTCAGGACCAGCTACACCTGAAACATAACTATGGAAATTAATAGGTCTTCCTACTTCTTCTTCTATTAAATCAAGAGCCTTTCTTGAAGCTCTTAATTGTTTTCTTGTTATAGGGATACCACCTATACCTTCTGGTGTTCCTTCAATTAAACCATCCATATGACTTTGTCCTAATGTTCTAATAACCATAATATGGTCTGCACCATGCCATGCGGCCATTCTCATTCTTCTTATATCTTCTTCAAATCTACCAGAAGCTATTTCTGATGTAATAACTTCTTGTGGTTGAGGATCTATATTTTTAAAATAATGAGCTGCAGGTAATGCAACAAAGTTTTTTAATGGTTTACTTACTTCATAATATTCAAAATCACCTATTTTTGTTCTAGGAGGTAATTTTTCTCTCCATGTCCAACCTTTTCTTTTTGGTCTGTATTTATCTAAATCCTTTAATATTTCTTCAACATTTAACTTTTTGTTTGGCTCTAATTTCATTTGTTATCGCCTCCAAATATTCTATCTACATCATCCCAGTATTTTCCTGCAATTAAATCTCTTCCTGCTTGAATGTAGTCTATATTATGTTCTTTAGCAATTTTATATACAATATTACCTGCACCTTTACCTAAAATGTGTTTTTCAAAGAATTTGTCAACTAAAGCTTTAGCTTCCATACTATTAAAACCCATTCTAAGTAAAACAGATCTTTCAACTGATGGTGAAGTATGAGTAGAAGCTAAATCAATTAGTGGATCTACAACCTTTTCTACTAAATCCCAAAAATATTTATCTAATTCTTCATCTGTCATGTTCATTAAATGTTTAGCTTTTTCTTCAAAATCAACTTTTCTTGGTTCCATTATAATACCTCCTCAATTAACTTTTTTACTTCATCTACTGAAATTCTTAAGTCTTGTGCAATGAACTCTAGTTCTTTTTCTGAAAATTCTGTTTTCCCATATCTTTTATTTAATTCTTTAATATATGATTTTCTCAACTTTTCCAATGGATATTTTATTACACCAATTTTTGATGGATGATCAGGTAATACAATATTTTTACCAGGGACATCTTCTTTTATAGGATCGCCAAATTTAATTTCAATTCCATTTTCTTTTGCAAATGTTAATTGCGCTGAAGGTAATTTTCCTGCTCCTGTATATTCAGTTTCATTAACAACGATTATTTGATCTTCATCCATTTCCATAGCTAAAGCAAAGGCCGCAGCTAATGAAGTGTTACCTGCTGGTCCTCTTTGCATTCCTTCTATATTTGCTAACATTTCAGTTATATAGAATACTTCACCTTGTGTAACTAAAACATATTCATCCATATATCTTAAAGGTCTTGCGGCATTTCTAGGTACATCTGATCTATCAGGGAATGTTGCAAATGGAATACCAAAACCTGTATGACCTGTTGTAAATGACTTTTTATTAAAATCATTATCTGATGCCATATGTAATCCATGTAGATCAACACTAGCTCCAATGATTTTTGTATTAACAGCACCGGCTTTTTTAAGTCCTCTTGCAGTTCCTGTTAAATTTCCTCCACCAGCATGAGTAATAACTACTGCATCTGGGAATTTGCCAAATTGATTCATAGATTGTTCAGCTATTTCATACCCTAATGTTTCAACACCAGCAATACCAAAAGGAGTGTATAATGAAGCATTAAAGTATTCAGTTTCTTCAAGTAAAACTAAGAAATAGTAGAATAATTCAGGTCCAACACTTAATTGAACAACTTCAGCGCCATATGCTTCACAAGCTCTGGCTTTTTCTAAAATTTCTGGTTGCCCAACACCTTTGCTATCAAAACATTCTTGCACAATAATAGATTTTAAGCCTCTTTTTGATGCTTGAGAAGCAACAGCAGCTCCATAATTTCCGCTAGTTGCAGCCATAATCCCTTTATAACCTTGGATTTTAGCCCTATATGCACTTACAGATGCTCTTCTATCCTTGAAAGAACCAGAAGGATTTGTAGCTTCATCTTTTACAAATATTCTAGCTCCTTTTCCTTTTGGAGCAATTTTTTTGATTAACTTATTTATGTTTTTTAATTCAACTAAAGGAGTATTACCAACACCGGTTTCGAGTTGAATTTTTCTTATTTCATCAATAGTATAACCAGCATCTTTCATCATTTCTTCATAATCAAAAGCTATACCTTCTATTTCATATTTTGTATAATCGACACCAACTGATTTTTTCATTATTTCATTTTTTCTAGACATTACTGCATCATAACTTAAATCTTTCATTCTTGATCACCTTCGATCATTTCTCTTAATTGTTTTCCAACATGAAGCAATTCAATTACAGGTTTTCCAAAATTATGTGTATATTCTGGATAAATCTCTTCTAATTTACCTTCAACTATTCTACCTACAGGAGTTTCTATTTTTACATTTTCTCCTATATTTGCTTCATCATTTAACAAGAAACCTTTTATACGAATTTCCAGAGGAACACGTTTTGTGTCCTCTGGAAGAAAATTTGCTCTTTGATCTGGTTTTAATCCAATAAAATATATTTGAACCCAATCTCCTTTTTTAGCGATCATTTAATCATCTCCTATAATGTTAGATCTCCAATTAATGCTCTAGGTACAGGTAAATCAGCCATAGATAATAGTCCTGATTCGGCTTCAATAACAGCTGGAATCATGTTAGTTGCGACTGCAATTGTACCTTTTCCACCAGGAATTTCTGGTTTTATAGCTAAATTTAAATTTGGATCTCCAATTATTTCAATGTAATCACCAGTATCCACATTTTCTAATTCAGGTCTTACTTGTTGAGGATGTTTTAGTTCTATAACTAATTTTCCATTCATATATGCTCTTGCAACGTGATTACAACCTGCAACCATTCCAGGTTCAACCTTTACATATTTTGTTTCTCTTAATACTTTAGAAATTATTGGTTCTCTAGTTTGTTCAATTTTATCAATATTCCATCCTAAAGCATCAGCAATCATGTATATTGATTGTTCAAAGCCTATATGTCCAACTATTTTTCCTGTTCTTAATCCTTCTTCAAACTCTTCAACTGTTGTACCTACTCCTTGAGTTTCCATAACAGTTGGTCCAAATGGAGATAAATCATTTATTCTAGCAGCTTTTATTTGTTCTACATCCAAAGCAGCTCCTGTTAATGCTAAAATTAATGTGTCTAAAACAAAGCCGGGATTAATACCTGTTCCTAAAATTGATACACCGTATCTTCTAGCAATACTATCCATCTCTTCAGCTGCTTCTGGATGTGTATAGAAAGGATATGCCATTTCTTCAGCGATGGTAATAACATTAATATGTTTTTTTGCAGCTAAAATAATTTGATCTTTTACAATATCAACAAAGGAATTAGTTGCAATAACAACTAAGTCTGGATTAGTTTCATCTAACATTTTTTCTGGAGAATCATATACTTTTAATCCTATTTCTCCAATATCTAATAATTCACCAACATCTTTTCCAACATATCTTGTATCATGTACACCTACTAATTCTAATTCATATTTAGATAAAATGTTCTTTGCAATACCACTTCCCATTGCACCAAAACCCCATAATGCTATTCTATACATAATAACGCCTCCTTAAATTGTGATATTAATAACATGTTTAATTTTATTGTTATTATTATAAACTGTAATCATATACATATTTATTTTATGAAATTTTCTTCATATAGTCAAATATGCATACTCATACATACTCAAGCATACTTGTAGTTATTGTGATTAATAGCTGATAATCAATAAAAATCAACATATATAACAAAAATGAGGCTTATTTAGCCTCATTTTTGTTATATAATTTCATATTGTACATTTCTTTATCAACTTTTTTTAAGTTTTTTTCTAACGATAGCTGTTTATCTAATTCAATAAGTCCATATGAGATATAAATAGGATATTTGTTATTTTTTAATTGTTTTTTTATTCTATCCATAATAATTTTAGAATTTTCTATTTCCGTATTTGGGAAAATAATTATAAATTCATCTCCACCATATCTAGCAAAAATATCGGATTTTCTAATAATTTTATTTACTGTTTCTGTAAATAATATTAAGATCATATCCCCATAATCATGTCCAAAATTATCATTAATTTGTTTAAAGTTATCTATATCAATGAATGCTAAAATAAAGTTTTCATTATATCGCTTCATTTTTTCATATGACATTTTTAAATATTCGTTTAAAAAAGTTCTATTATATACTTTGGTTAATGGATCTTTTATAGATAATTCATAATATTTCTCTTTCTCTTTATGAAGCTGTAAATATAAGTTATGAAAAGCTATAATTGATTGAATCATATAAGTTATTTCATCTAATAATGTTAATTCCAATTTTGTAAATGAGTTTGATTTTGGTCTTTCATATAATATTGCTCCATATGAATTGCCATTATAATCTTTTAAAGGTACTCCATATACGCTATATGGTTTAGGATTATTTAAATGTATAATTTTATATCCATCTGGTAATTGAAAATCTAAAGAATCATATATATATATTTTTCTGTTATTATCTATTATATATGAAAGTAAAGATTTATTTTTTCTAGAAAAATATCTTCTTGTAATATCTATATTATCAATAATTCCATATTCGATATATATATCATCATTTTTTATAGTAGCTATAGCTATTTCATTGATTATATTATGCTCTTTTAATATATTAAAAATTTTTTCATATATATTCTCTGCATTAAAATTTGAACTTGATAAAGATTTGAAACTTAATTCACTAATTTTTTTTAAAATATTTAAATAATTAGAATAAATAAATTTAATATCTTGTGAGACATCATATAATGATATTAAATAAAATTTATTTTTCTCATGTATTAATCCTTCAAAGTTTATTTCTATATACTTATTATTAATCTTTTTTACGTCTTTAAAAGAAAGATTGTTATTTGAAAAATGGAATAAATTTATATAATCAATGAGATTTTTTATATTAATTAAATTAGGATTTTTCTTCAAATAATCATTATAATTATTAAATAAATCAATAATGTCATAACCATCTATTTCTAATATTTTAGAAATAGATTTAAATGAATTATTTATATATTCAATTTCCCCATTACAAAGAATTAATAAGCCTATATTTTCATTCTCAAAATAATTTTTGAATAAATTATTTAGTATTTTTTGTTTCATAATTCCCCCTGAAAAATTAATTCCATTTTATTTTATACTTTTAATGTTGCTATTTTATTAAAAATATTAAAAAATGCGATTGTCAATGACAATCGCAAGAAAAAATCTATTAAATACTGTTTATAACCCGTTTGGAAATTTCATTATGTTTTTCAATTAATTTAGGTAAATCATCGTCTAATATTTCTCCGTCTTTAACTCTAATTTCTCCGTTTATTACATTTAAATCAACCTGTTTACCATCACACATTAAAACTGCTCCAAGTGGATCATCAAGTCCTCCGGCAAATTCTAATCTATTTAAATTAAATCCTATAAAATCAGCAGCTTTTCCTATTTCTATACTTCCTATATAATCATCCATTCTTAAAACTCTAGCACCACCCATAGTTCCCATTCTTAATGCTTCTTTTACCGTTAGAGCATCTGCTCCATATTTAACTCTTTGAAGCAATAATGCATTTCTAATTTCGGCAATCATATTATTTGTATCATTACTTGCACTACCGTCTACAGCAAT
The DNA here is from genome assembly GCF_011057715.1 of Marinitoga sp. 38H-ov. Lineage (NCBI taxonomy): Bacteria > Thermotogati > Thermotogota > Thermotogae > Petrotogales > Petrotogaceae > Marinitoga > Marinitoga sp. 38H-ov. The sequence goes on along the minus strand of NZ_LNGH01000008.1, from coordinate 122,367 downwards.
ACCAATTCTTATTTTATCTTTCATCTTTGTTACAGGTGCTATACCAGAGCCTAATCTCATATTTGAAGATGGGCAATGAGCCATACCGACATCATTTTTAGCTAATTTTTCAATATCTGAATCACTTAACCATACAAGATGTGCAAACCAAGCTCTTGGATTTAGCCATCCTAATTCTTCCATATAGTCTACAGGTTTTTTTCCAAACTTTTCTAAGCAATATTCATCTTCATCTAGAGTTTCAGCAACATGTGTGTGCATTAAAACATCATATTCTTCGGCAATTTTTACAGTTTCTTTCATAAGATCAGGAGTTACAGAAAATGGAGAACATGGTGCTAATGCAATTCTTAACATTGAATACTTTTCTGGATTATGATATTTTTCTATTACTCTAATGCTTTCTTTGATGATTTCTTTTTCTGTTTGAACTACACTATCTGGAGGTAATCCACCGTCTTTTTTGCTCATGGACATGCTGCCACGCGTTGGGTGGAATCTAATACCAGCCCTTATTGCTCCTTCTATTTCTGCATCTATTGCTTCATTTAGACCATATGGATATAAATATAAATGGTCTGTTGTCGTTGTGACTCCTGTTTTCATCATTTCGTAATTTGCAATAATTGAACTAATATAAAAACCTTCTCTGTCTATAAATTTCCAGCGTTCATATAAAAATACTAACCAATCAAATAATTTAGCATTTTGTGCCCCTTTAACATTTCTTGTTAGGGATTGATATAAATGGTGATGTGTATTTACAAATCCTGGCATTATTAGCATATCTTTACAATCTATTATTTCATCAACTTCAAAATCAGGATTTCCTGTTCCAATATCTTTTATTACATTATCTTCAATATATATATACGCATTTTCAAGTTCATTATCTTTAGAATCAAATGTAGCTAGATAAGATATATTTTTGAATAATTTTCTTATCATTTATCGAACCACACCTTTCTTAACTCTTCTATGTGTTCATTTCTATATTCTTCTAATAATTTATTTGTTTCATGTACTTTTTCTTGTTGTTTAATCCAATATGATTGATCTTTTTGAGCATCTAATTCTTCAACTGTTTTACCTTGTTGTTCAACCCAAGTGTAATATTTTAAATTATGCCATCTTTCTCTGTTATATTTATCGCCTTCAAAAATTCCTGATGCTTCTTGGTATAGGAATATTCTTTCAACTCTTGATTTAGCTTCTGCTCTATCTAATTTTCCATATGTTTCTGCCATTTGTTTCATAACAGAGTGGTATCTATCTATATTATCTGTAGCCACAACAAAAATATTTTCGTCATCTTTAAAATTATAGAATTTAGCAATTTTAATTGCGCCAATTACATTTGCAATTCCAGAAATACCGAATTTATCAGAAATATAATCTACAATATCGGGGTTAATGAATTCTTTTAAGAATTTTTTACCTTCTTCTTCATATAATACTTGAAGCATTTTTTTACTATCCACATCATCAACTAATACAACAGCATCATTATTCATAACATTGTGAATCCAAGTTACGTGTTTATCTCCTATACCTTGAATATCATGTCCTCCATATCCATTTAAAGCAATTGTTGGACATTGAACGGGTTCCATAGCTACTATTTTTGTTTCAGGAAATTCCTGTTTAACTCTATCGCCACTAGCAATAGTACCTGCAGAACCAACGCCTAATACTATAGCAGCTACTCTTTCATTACCAATGTGGTATCTTCTAACGGTTTCTATCATTGTATTTCCTGTAACATAATAATGGAATCTATAATTAGCAAATTCTTCAAATTGATTTAGAACTCTTATATGTTCAGGATCATTTCTCTTTAATTCATTACACTTATCATATATTTCCTTAACATTAGATTCACAACCAGGTGTAGGTATAACATCAGAACCATATTTTCTAATAATATCAAATCTTTCTTGACTCATTTCTTCTGGTAATATTACTAAAGAATCATAATTCATTCTCGAGCTAACAAAAGCTCCCCCTATACCATAATTTCCAGTTGATGGCCAAACTAATTTGTGTTTTTCAGGATCTACTTCATGTCTTATTGTTTTTTCCATTAATACAGAATATGTTGCACCTACTTTGTGACTTCCTGATGGGAAATCTTTTGCATATAATACAATTATATTTGCATTTACACCTGTTAATTCTTTTGGTAAAACAAAATGTCTGATTTCATTATTTTCGTCCTTCCAAGATATATTAAATAAATTGATAGGATGTAAAGGATCTTTCTTTTTCATTTCAATAGCTCTTTGTCTAATTTCTGGATCAATTTTTTCTGGATGTAACATTTCTTCAAATGTTGGTCCTACTATAGGTATTTTTTTCACTATATTACCCCCCTAAATAGATTTATATAATATCTTCCATGGATATTGGAATTTTTGTTATTCTTTTTTTGGTAGCATTTGAAACTGCATTTGCTATTGATGGAGGAGCACTCATTAACGATGGTTCTCCTATTCCCTTTGCGCCAAATGGACCATATGGAAATTCCTCTTCAACTATATCTGGAATAATTTCAGGTATATCTTTAATAGTTGGAATTACATAATTATTAAAGTTATCTGTAATAATCTTTCCGTCTTTTTGTTTTATTTCTTCCATAATAGCGTGTCCCATTCCTTGAACAGCTCCACCTTGAATTTGCCCTATTACACCATCATAATTTATTGCTTTACCTATATCATGAGATATCCACATTTTTTTCACATCAATCTTGCCTGTATATTTATCAATTTCGACTAGAGATAATTGGGTGGAATATGTATAAGTAACATAAGCTTCACCAACACCGTTTTCCATATCGAAGTTTAATTTTGGTGATTTGAACCATCCTGATTCATGCAATTTTACATTAGCATCATTACACATTTTTGCTATTTCATCAAAAGTATATTCCTTATCTTTTATTTTATATGCTCCTAAATTTATTTTTATATCTTCTGGTTCAACTTTAAACTTATCACATAAGAATTCCATAATATTTTTCTTAATTTTTTCAGCTGCATCTTTAGCAGCATTGCCGCTAAACACTGTAGTTCTAGATGCTACTGTTGGACCACTATCTTGCACGATAAAAGTATCTGTTTGTAATACGTTTATTTTTTCAAGTTTTTGACCTAAAATTTCTGAAACTATCATAGATATAGCTGTTTTTGAGCCTTGGCCAATTTCAGTGCCTCCAAACATAACATTTATTGTTCCATCAGGAAATACATGAACCTCTGAGTTTGATGCATCTAAATGCTGTCCTCCGGCTCCTAAGCTTACGCCATATATAATGTGAGACCATCCTAATCCTCTTTTTTTAATATTATTTGTGTTATTAAACTCTTCTATTTCTTTTTTTAATTGATCATAATTAGATAATTTTTTAACATTTTCTAATGTTTTTTTTGCACCAACAGAAAATTCGAGCTTGTGACCAGTAGCAGTTTCTGCTCCAATTTCTAATGCGTTTTTATATCTTATATCCCAAGGATCAATACCAAGCTTTTCAGCAGCTTCATCTACTATAGATTCTATTGCAAATAATACTTGTGGAGATCCAAATCCTCTAAATGCACCACAAGGAACTTTATTTGTATAAACACCATATACATCAACATATACATTAGGAATCTTATATGCTCCTGCTGAATGAGTTAAAGTTCTATACATAACAATAGGTGATAATGTTGAATAAGCCCCCATATCTAAATAAGTTTTGCTTTGTAATCCAATAATAGTACCGTCTTTTTTAAAGGCTACCTTGTAATATGATTTTGAAGGATGCCTTTTACTTGTTTCTTTTATATCATCTTCTCTATCATATATTAATTTAACAGGCCTTTTTGTTAAATAAGATAATATAGCAGCTTTTGATGCAATATACGAAGGAACATCTTCTTTTCCTCCAAACCCTCCACCAGTTTCCATTTGTATTACATCTACCTTATTAAAGGGTATATTTAATATTTCTGAAACGTCTTCTTGAACATAAAATGGACATTGCATTGAACCATAGATCTTCATTATTTCCCCATCGTAATATGCAATAGCGCCTTGAGTTTCTAAATAAGCTTGTTCTTGATAATCAGTTTTGAATTCTCTTTCGATTATTAAATCTGCATTTTCAAATGCTTCATCCACTTTACCTCTTCTTATCTTTTTATGAAAAGCAATATTAGTGTCTGGATTATTAACTTTTATTTCATCTTTTATAGCTTCATCTATTGTTAAAACTGCAGGTAATTCTTCGACTTCAAACTTTACTTTTTTTATGGATTCTTCAACAGCTTCTTTGGTTTCGCCTGCAATTACTGCAATAGCATCATGTTCAAAACGTATTTTTTCTCCAATTGGTATCAAAAACCACATATCTTTAGTTAATACACCGAATTTGTTTGTTCCAGGAACATCTTTATATGTAGCAATTTTAACTATTCCCGGTATTTTTTCTGCTTCAGATGTATCAATGCTTTTTAATATACCATGAGCAATATTGGAATATACTACACCAGCATACAACATTCTATCTAAATATAGGTCAGGAGTATATTTGGATTCTCCATATGCTTTCTCCTTTGCTTCAACTCTTTTAGTTTTTTTACCTATTATTTTCATTCTATCCCCCCATAAATATTTAAAATTTTCAATAATAAAATATTTAATTAAATTAAATTCTATTTTAAATTTTACCTTATTTTCTCATTTTTTTAATAATCAGTTTTAAAAAGATATTTATCCTTTTTTCTTAATAAATATGATTAATTAAGTACAAACATATTTAATCGATAATATATGATGTATTTTTAATAAATAGTTTATGTAAAATATTACTATTTAATTGTTATTATAACTATTTAAATTTTATTATTGCAAAAAATCTCTTTTTTTGGTAGAATATGTATTGATAATAATAGAAAGAGGTGGGTTATGGAAGCTAAGATAGGATATCAAATTTTTCCAGATAGATTTTTTTCATATTATAATAGGGGAAATACACCTTGGGATATGCCGATAGTTAAGGATTTTAATTCTGGAAAAAGATTATACGGAGGAGATTTAAAAGGAATTGAAGAAAAAATTTACTATTTAAAAAAATTAAATATTGATTTTATTTATTTAACTCCAATCTTTAAAGCAAATAGTAATCATAGATATGATGCTAAAGATTTTTTTGAAATAGATCCAGTTTTGGGAGATGCTAAGGATTTAAAATCATTAATTAATAAATTGCATGAAAATAAAATTGAATTGTGCTTAGATATTGCTTTAAATCATATGAGTAATGAAAGTGATTGGTTTAAAAAAGCTTTAAATGGCGAAAAAGAAAAAGCTTTTTTTAGATATGAAAATAATGATTTTACATATTGGAGAGATCATAGATCATTGGTTGAATTAAATTTAGAAAATGAAGAGTTGCAAAAAATATTGTGGAAAGATGAAAATTCAGTAATAAAAAAATGGACAAAACTAGGGGTGGATCATTGGAGACTTGATTGTGCATATGATTTAGGATTTGAAATATTAGAAGATATTGTAAAAAATATTAAATCATTAGGAGAAAATCACGAAATTATAGGAGAAGTGTGGGCATATCCAAAAGATTGGATTAAAATAATGGATGGTATCATGAATTATTATTATACTATAATAATTATTAATCTCTTAAATAATAAGCTTAAGGGAAGAACAGCTTCAGATATACTTAAAAAAACAATATATGATAGTGGCTTGAAAATTTTAAAATCATGGAATATGTTATCTTCACATGACTCTGCACGTATAAAAAATATATTTGGAGATAAATGGAAATTAGCCGTTGCAATGCAATTCACTCTACCAGGTAGTCCTATGATATATTATGGTGAAGAAATTGGAATGGAAGGGGAACATGATCCATTTTGTAGAGGAGTTATGGAATGGGATAACGTTAATGAAAATAACGAAACATTAAAATTTTATTTGAAATTAATAGATTTATTTAATAATTCTATATCACTTAAAAAAGGTAAATATTATGAGGTTATATCAAATGATGATGAAATTTTAGCATATTATAGGAAGTATAGTAGCATTAGAGACGGTAAATTAATAGTTATTAATCCAACAAGTCAAGAAAAAGAGATTCAATTGTATTTTGAAGAATCATGGTTACTTGATGCAATGCATTTATTTGATCATTTTAGCGATAATGAACTATATATTGAAATGGGAAGTGTAAAAGGAAAAATTCCTCCAAATTCTTTTGGTATTTTTCATATGAAAGAAAAAGAATATAAAACATATTCGGCATATAAAAGATTATGATATAATTAATTGAGATAATAAAAAGGGGGAATTAAAATGGAATTATTAAATCCTAAAAATGCACCAAAAGCAGTAGGTCCATATTCTATTGCTGTAAAAAGTAACGGTTTTATATTTATTTCAGGGCAACTACCAATTATTCCTGAAACAGGCGAGTTTATAAAAGGAGATATAAAAAAAGCTACAGAGGTAATTTTGAATAATATTAAAAATATTCTTGAAGAATCTGGGAGTAGTATTGATAAAATAGTAAAAGTAAATGCTTATTTAACAGATTTATCAAAGTTTTCAGAATTTAATGAGGTATATGGAAAAATATTTGGTGAACATAAACCAGCTAGAGCAGCTATACAAGTTGCAGCTTTACCTAAAGATGCTGATATTGAAATAGAAGCAATTGCTGAGGCGTAAAAATAGCTCCGATTTGGAGCTATTTTTTTATTTTATTTTCAGCTGCTATAATACCTTTTTCAGTTGTTTCAATTAATTTTTTTAAATCAATATTTGGATTAGAGATTAATTGTTTATACATATAACCAATTGCTTGCATATCTAATTTTGCATAAAATAAAGGAGAACCTTCTGTATCGCTTCTATTTCTTAAAAGGTAACTTGGATGAAAAGTTGGAAATATATACATTCCACCATACCACTCTTTAAACCTTCCTCTGTGTTTTGTAATAGGAACTACTTGTTTTAAGAAAAAATTTAAAGCAGTTGAACCAAGAGCAACAATTATTTTTGGTTTTATAACAGTAATTTGACCTAATAAAAAATGGCTACATTTTTCCATTTCTTCTGCTGTAGGGACTCTATTTTTAGGAGGTCTGCATTTTACAACATTAGTAATATAAAAATTTTCTCTTTCAATTTTAGCAACATCTTTTAGTAGTTTATCTAATAAATTTCCAGCTCTGCCGACAAAAGGTCTTCCTTCTAAATCTTCATTAGCACCGGGACCTTCTCCAACAAGCATTATTGGAGAATTAGTATTACCTTCTCCAATAACAACATTATTTCTTGATAAACTTAATGAACATCTATCACATCTCTTAATTTTATTACCTATTAACTCTAAATCTTCAATTTTAGACATATTTTACCTCCTTAGAAAATACTTATATCTATACCCTTTTCTTCTGTATAACCAAATGATTTTTCTGGTATATCAGTAATAAAAAACTTTAATTCAAAACTTTTTAAAGAAAATTTTGGTAACAATTTAACATCCCCTTTAAAATAAAAAGACCAACATATTATTTGTTTATTTAATTCAAATTGAGTAAAGTTCCAGACATTATTTTTTATATCATAAATAAATGAAACTCTTGCCCAATCATATTTTGGAGAAGTATCATAACCAATACCTGTTTTTAAATATTCATTTTCTATATCATAGTCTAAATTTAAAGTTAATGATTGTTTTGAACCTGATGATCTATATTTTAAATCATAGTGAATGTTTTTGTATTCATTAAATAAGTTTAAATTTCCTTCGTATTCCCCATTATTTTTATCATAAATTGTATATTTTGTTTTTATTTCAGGAATTGTTTCTTTGAAAGTTTCTTTTTTTAAATAATAATCATAATTTATTTCTATTTTATTCTTTTTAAAAGTTATTTCATCACTATTATTGATAACATATATTGGTAAATCACTATTATTGTGATCAAAATCAAACTTATAATTATGTTTTATAAAATCATATTTTATGTATCCGTTAAAATTTGTTTTTACAAATTCAAATGTATCCTTTTTTAAGTCAGTTTTAGTATTGTTTTCTAAATATATTTTTGAATAATTAAAAATATATTTAGATGTAAAAAAATGTCCAATGAACTTTTCATCTTTCATAAAATCAAAAGATCTATTATATCTTAAATCTATACTATTTTTTGATTTTAGAATATTAAAATCAAAAAATACACCAGCAAAATCAGTTAGTTTATTTGTATGAGTAGCCGGATTTGAGACCCAAGCTGGTTCGTTTACCAATACTCTATAATATTGATAATCAGAAACACCGTATTGAAAAACAGATAATGTAGTTCTAAAATTAGCTTTTGTTCCATATGCATAATAATTATATATGTTATTAGGATAATTATTTCTAAAAGCAAACTTTAGTTCAGGGGTTACAGTTGTATCAATAGAGAATATATTATTTTTATACTTTAAAGGATTATATTTATCTGAAATATCATTTTTTATGTATAAATTATAGTTTTGAAAATCATTGTTTTCATATAATCCTGAATAACTTATTTTAATTATATTTTTCTTATCGCCATTAAAAATATTAGAATCAAAAGATGTAGAAATATTAATTTTTTTGTTTTCCCACGAATTAGAAATCTTTGTGGCAGGGCCTGTTATACTTATTTTTGTTGAATTAAGTTTCAAAAATGTTTTTTTATATTTTTTTGTTAAAGAAGGTGTTGTAAGATTTAAAAAATTTACAGATAATAAACTTCTATCTTTCCAAGAAAAAGATGAAGATATAGAGAAATTTCCTAAATCAGTTTTTACATTATTGAATTTTATAGATAAAGAATCAGTATTTGATGAAAAATTATGAGATATTGAAGATGAAAAATCTAAATTATTCAATTTATTTGATAATGTAAAATTTAAATTGTTAATATTATTATCTTTAATACTATTAGATAAAGCTAAAGTACCTAATATAAAGGGTATAGAATAAGTATAATTAATTGTTTGTGAAAGAATATCTTTTTTTACATTTCTAACATATTCTTGAGAAAAAGATAGTTTTGAATTATTTGGAAATGTGTGATTAATTTTTATTGAAATAGTTACAGCATCCTCTTTAAAAGCAAAAGCGGCAATAAATGGTGCTTCTTTTTCACCAGATAAACTTTGAAAATAAAATGGGAAGTAAAAAACAGGTATACCAAAAAATTCTAAAGTAACATCTCTTGCAACTAAAAACTCTTCTGGATAAATAGTTACATGCGAAGCTTTGAAATAATATGTTATACATTCTTTACATGTAGTCATTTTAACTCTTTCGGAAAACACAACATCTTCATTAGTTTTCTTTTCTGATAAATCAGACCATACTCGAACCTTAACATCCCTTTTATCTTTGTTTTTAAATGATTCAATAGAATATGTATTATTTAATACAACATCTTTACTTTCAAAGTTTATTTCCATAGAAGATGCTTCAATTGATCTATTATTAAAAATATATGTAACATTTCCAGATAAATTAGCTTTTATAATTTTATTATTATCATCTAAAATACCAAATCCTTTTTCTGCTTTTATTACAGAGTCCTTATAATTAATGGTAGTGCTTCCTTCAAAGGTTAATTTGGTACCATCAATACTAATATTTGGAGAATCAATGTATACTTTTTCAGAAAAACCTTGAGAACTAAAAATAATTAATATAACAATAACGCTTAATACTCTTTTTAATGGTTCAATTAATTTGTAAGCAGCTCTTGTATCTAGTAAAATAAATAGTATTATACCAATTAAACTAAAAATAATGTTAGGAATCCAAGGTGCTAAATATGGATTTAATATTTTTTCTTTTCCTAGAGCGCTAAGCCATGCACCTGATCCTTGGTATAATACCACTAATACAAATGTAGATATAACACTCCAAGATTTACTTCTAAGATTTATAAATAGCGATAATGCAACACCAAGTAATGAAATAACTATTGGAGCTACAGAGTTAGAAAATTTTTCTTGATAACCAACGATTAGAGCCGATGCATCTCCTCCAAGATTTTGAGTTATTTCTATCTTATGTTTTAATTCTCTTGTTGTCATATCATTTGGGCTTTTTGAAAAACGCAAATATTCTTCAACATCTTTAGAAATATCTAATTTTAGTTTTTTGAAGGTGATATCCAACTTTAATAGCCCATCATCAGATAATCTATATATTCTTCCGTCTTCCATAAACCATGTATCTTTTTCTTTAAAGGCTTTTTCTGCATGGAATACAGTAGTTTTTGAATAATCAATGTCATATAATAATATTCCATATAACATGCCAGAATCTTTATCTATTTTTCTAACATACAGATATTTTTTATCCTTTTCAACTTCTACAAATTTATTCATTTCAATATTAGCCTCAGCATTTTTGTATACGTATTTAGAAATAGCTTCTTTTGCTTTCATATTTGCTTTTGGTACAATAGTATCATATAATGAAAAGGTTATTAAAGATAAAATCATGGACAAAAATAAAAAAGGAATAATTATTCTTTTTGATGGTATTCCTAAAGATTGTAATGCAATTATTTCATTATCATTAGACAATCTCGATAAAACCCAGAATATAGAAAAAAGTATTCCAACTGGAATACCCATTACTAAGAAATAAGGTATATGATATGAAATTAAAATAAAAAGTTTATCTATCCCTACCTTGTTACGAACTATTATATCAGATAATTGATATAGTAACTCCACACTAACAAATACAATAAATCCAACTAATCCCATTAAAAATGGAGATATAAACTCTTTTGATATATATTTTAACAACTTTATCATTAGTTATTCCTCCATAGAATAAAAAATTTCAAATCCATCTCTAGTACATTTATACCTATCCCCAGTAATTATATATATTGAATATTCAGAAATATTTGTAGTTAGATCTGCGAATTTTTCTATATTAGAAAGAATTTCGATATTAGCCATTATAGATCTAAAATTATCTTTTGAGGCTTTTAACATTAAATTTCTTTTAAATGCTTTATATAAATTGTCTATTTCAGAATCTGTTTTACATATCCATTTTGCTATATCAATTAATTCCGTTTCAGAATAAGTATTATCAATAATTAATGAGAATAATTTTAAAGCTTCTCCTAACATATTTTGAGAAATTTCAAATAAATCTTCGAATTGGTAAGGATTAATAGAATTTGGATAAGAAAGAAGATCTATATTATTTTTTGCCATCGTTTCACACATATCAGCCATGCTTTCTAAAACACCGATGATTTTATTTCCTAAAAAAACTAATTTAAAAGATTCTCCATATAAATTATTAATAGCTAATATTTCCATAGCTTTAAATTCTAATCTTGATTCAATAAAGTCAACTCTTATATCTTGTTGAATAATTTCTTTTGAAAGATTAACATTTTTTTCAAAAAAAGCATCTTTAAACTTTAAAAACATGCCTTGTACAAGGCGCCCCATTTTTAATATTTCATTATGGTATGATAATACTATTTTCTTGGTTTCTTCAGGTAATAAATCTATCATATAATTCTCCTTCCAAAACCTAATTTATTGTTCAATACCTTATAAAATGAATAATCATTTTTTTGGGCTAATGTAACCTTTTTATCTGAAGAGGTTACTACAACAGCCATTCCAGCCTCAATTCTATGAACAATATCTCCATCCACGGTGACATATGCATTTCCAGCGTCTATGTGATTTATAATAATTTCAATATAATTATCTGGCGAAACAATAAGAGGCCTTATATTTAATGAATGAGAAGCCAAAGGGTTTATAGATATTAAATTTAAAGCAGGATCAATAATTGGTCCTCCCATAGATAAGGCATATCCAGTAGAACCTGTTGGAGTAGATAAAATTACACCATCTCCAGAAAAATTTAATATACTTTCACCTTTAATCAAAATTTCTAAATCCACCGTTCCAATTGGTTGGCTTTTTTGAACTGTAATATCATTTAAAGAAATTAGCTTTTTGCCACCAACATAACATTCTAATAAAAATCTATCTGAATAATGAAGATTATTAGAAGATATATCAATAGCAGCTTGTTCAATTTCTGTACTATCATATGCTGTTAAAAATCCCAATGTACCTAAATTAATGCCAATTATAGGAACCGAATTTTCTGCGGATAATTCAGCTACTCTTAATACAGTGCCGTCGCCACCTAAAACAATAAAAATATCTGCTTCATTATACAATGAATTATCAGCTAATGCCGAACCAGCAGGCATTATTTTTAATATTTCAATTCCGTTTTTTTGGAAAATATCAATAAATTGATTTTCTATATCTTCTTTTTTAGCTTTTATGGGATTAAAAAATAAAATGGTTTTCAAAATTAATCACCTCAATATTCTAGCTAAATCAAATAGCGTTGTAACTAAAAAATTATCTAATAAAATTAATAATAAAATAGCAACAAATGGTGTAAAGTCAAACATACCAAAAGTTAGATTAAAATATCTTCTTATAGGTCTTTCTACTATTTCCGCTACAGAATCAAAGAAATGCCTTATAGGATGATGATAATTAAAAGAAATAAAGCTAAAAATTGCAGATATAATAATTGATATTTCAAAAAAATTAATAACAATTCTTAAAACAACAGCTAATGAATAAAACAAATTTGCTAGTATAAACAATTTATTCACCCTCCTTATAATATCTTTTTCCAAAAATACTAGAACCAATTCTTAACATAGTAGAACCAGATTCAATTGCTATATGATAATCATTACTCATACCCATAGAAAGTTCTTTTAAATTAGGGTAATATTTGCTATATTCATCTCTTAAGTTTTTAAGTTTTATAAATACATTTTTTATTATATCTTCATTATCTGTATATGGGGCCATTGTCATAAGTCCAACTACTTCTATATTTTCAAAATTCATGGAAAAATCTAATAAATTTTTTAAATCTTTTTCAGTAATACCACCTTTAGTTTCTTCGCCAGATACATTTAATTCGATTAATATCTTTTGTGTCTTATTATATTTTTTTGCTATTCTATCTATTTCTTGTATTTCTTTTTCCCTATATACAGAATGAATATATTTAGCAACTGGTACAATATATTTAATCTTATTTGTTTGTATTCTACCTATAAAATGCCAATTGATATCTAAATCTTTTAATTCCTGAGCTTTAATTCTTAATTCCTGAGCTTTATTTTCGGCAAAATCTCTGATTCCATAATTATATACTTCTTTTATATATTCAATAGGGAACGTTTTTGATACAGCTATTAATAATATATTATTTCTATTATATTTTTCTGCATAAAACTTTATTTTACTTTGGATTTCAGAAAGATTTTTTTTAATAAAATCCATATTAATTCCCCCATAATGAATATAATTTTTTATTATCTTCTTTTGAAATACCTAGATGCTTTAATGCTTTTTCTGTAATCATTCTTCCTCTATGAGTTCTAACTAAAAACCCCTTTTGTAGCAAATATGGTTCATATACTTCGCTTATACTATCAGCTTCTATGCCTAAAGAAGCAGCTAAAGCTTTTAGACCAACAGGACCACCATTATAATAATCTATAATAGTTTTTAATATTCTTCTATCCATTTCATCTAAACCCTCATGATCAATTTCTAATAATGTCATAGTTTTTTCTGCAGAATCAATATCTATAATTCCTTCATTATTTATTTGAGCATAATCTCTTACTCTTTTTAGTAATCTATTTGCAATTCTAGGTGTTCCTCTTGAACGTTCTGCTACTAATAATGCAGCATCATCTGTAATTTCAACATTTAGTAATTTAGCACTTCTTGTAATAATTTCTTTCAATTCATGAGGAGGATAAAAATTCATTTCCATAATAATTCCAAATCTGCTTCTTAATGGTGCGGCAATTAATCCTGTTCTAGTTGTAGCACCTATTAATGTGAAATGATTTAAGTCAATTCTAATTGATCTTGCACCAGGTCCTTTTCCAATTACTATATCTAATTGAAAATCTTCCATAGCAGAATATAATATTTCTTCAACTGATCGATTTATTCTATGAATTTCGTCTATAAAAAGTACATCACCATTTTGCAAATTAGTTAAAATAGCAGCCAGGTCTCCAGCTCTTTCAAGGACAGGCCCGCTAGTAATTTGAATATTTGCCCCCATTTCATTAGCAATTACATTTGCAAGTGTGGTTTTTCCTAATCCTGGAGGACCTGCTAATAAAATATGATCAAGCGGCTCATTTCTTTTTTTAGCCGCATCAATAGTAATTTTTAACTTTTCTTTTACTTTTTCTTGACCGATATATTCATTTAAATATTGTGGTCTTAAATTAATTATTGTGCTTTCTTCGACTTTTTCGTTAGGGTCTAATATTCTATCGTCCATATGATACCTCCATTCTAGTTATATATTATAACATATAATTATTAGGTAATTATTAAATGTCAAAAAATTTAAAGTTTAAAAATAAACAATTATTGATGTATAATAATTATAATTGGTGGAAAAATGGTCAAGAGAAATAGATTAAGAAAAATATAAATACAATGATTTATTTTGATGTTAAATAGATATAGTATAATGAGTAGTTATAAATAATTATAAAGCATATATATTATGTGAACCTTTTGAATTAGATAAAAGAAAACAGAATTTAATAAACATTAAAAAATATAAATTTTAAACAAAATTGTTAAATAATACAAAAATGTTGTAAATAATATAAACATAGATTGATTTAATCAATACTTATTTAGTATATACAAAGCAGTAATTGATTTTAAAATTGAAGATATTGAAATAAAGGAGGAAGTTTATGGCAAATGATACAAAGGGGACATTATTATTAAAAGGTGATCCCAAAATAGCAATTAGAAAATTATCTCTGCCAATGATTTTAGCTATGCTAGTACAAACAATGTATAATTTAGTAGATGGCATATGGGTAGCTGGGTTAGGATCAAACTCATTAGCAGCTATTGGATTATTTTTTCCAATATTTATGATAATAATAGCCTTAGCAGCTGGGCTTGGAGTTGGTGCAAGTTCGGAAATTTCTAGAAAAATTGGAGAGAAAAATAAAGCAGGTGCCGATACAGCTGCAATAATTTCAATATTATTAGCCATAGGGTTAGGGTTAATTACCGCTATAATATTATTCTTTTCAATAAAATCGATACTACAATCTATAGGTTCAGGCGGAGAAACTCTTCAATTAACTTTGGATTATGCGTATATATTAATAATCTTTTCGCCATTATTGATGTTTAATAATACTGCTAATGGTATATTAAGAGGTGAAGGCGACGCTAAAAAAGCTATGTATGCTATAGCAGTTGGATCATTGTTAAATATAGCTTTAGACCCTTTATTTATATATGGATTTAAACTTGGAATTAAAGGTGCGGCATATGCAACTGTTATTTCTTTTAGTATATCATCAATTTTAATTATTTATTGGATGTTTATCAAAAGAAACACTTACTTAACTATTACTTTTAAGGATTATAAGTATGATTCAAAAATATTAAAAAATATATTAAAAGTAGGAATTCCTGCATCTTTAGCTCAAGTTTCTATGTCAATAGCTATTTTTGTTTTAAATGTTTTTGCTGTGAAAGCAGGAGGGGACATAGGTGTTGCTGTTTTTACTAGTGGTTGGAGAATTATTAATTTTGGAACTGTTCCGTTGATAGGTATAGCTACAGCAGTTACAACTGTAACAGGTGCAGCATATGGTCAAAAAAACGGAGAAAAGTTATCCACAGCACATTTATATGCGATTAAATTTGGTTTAACAATAAGTTTTTTTGTAATGTTTTCTATTTTTATTTTTGCACCACAAATTGCTAAAATATTTACATATTCAAAAGATGGATACGTTATTTATGATGATTTAGTTACAGCATTAAAAGTAATGAGTTTATTTTTACCAGGTGTTCCTTTTGGAATGTTCACATCTTCGATGTTTCAAGGCATTGGTCATGGGATAAAAAGTTTAATTGTATCAATAAACAGAACAATAATAATGCAAATATTATTCTCTTGGTTATATATTTTTATATTTAATATAGGACTTCCGGGTGTTTGGTGGGGGATTGTAACAGGAAATGCCGTTTCTGCTGTTATTACTTTTATTTGGGGAAGAATGACTATTAAAAAATTAAGAAAAATTGAAGGAATATAATAATATCCCCATCCTTTTTAGGATGGGGATATTATTATGGATATACTCTATATAATGTTCTTGCAAATGGAATTGCTTCTCTAATATGTTTTAATCCACAAATCCATGCAACAGTTCTTTCTATTCCAAGTCCAAATCCACTATGTGGAACAGAACCGAATTTTCTTAAATCAAGATACCATTGATACTCTTCAATTGGTAAATTATTTTCTTTTAATCTTTCAATTAATACTTCTTCTTCCCAAATTCTTTCAGAAGCACCAATTATTTCTCCATATCCTTCAGGTGCAATCATATCATCACATAATACAACATCTGGATTTTCTGGATCTGGCTGCATATAAAATGCTTTTACAGCTCTTGGATATTTTTCTATTATTACAGGTTTATCAAATTCTTCAGATATTAATGTTTCATCATCAGCACCTAAATCTTCACCCCATTTAATATCTGAACCTTTTTTATTTAATAATTTAATTGCATCAGTATATGTAATTCTTGGAAATGGCGCTTCTATTTTTTCTAATTTAGAGATATCTCTATCTAATGCAATTAAATTTTCTGATGCATTTTCTAATATCTTTTTTACAATATATGAAACTAATTCTTCTTGTAATCTCATATTGTCTTCATGTGTATAATATGCAACTTCTGCTTCATTCATCCAGAATTCAATTAAATGTCTTCTAGTTTTAGATTTTTCAGCTCTAAATGTTGGCCCTAAATTGTATACTTTTCCTAATGCCAAAGCTGCAGATTCCAAATATAATTGACCAGTTTGGGCTAAGTATACTTTTCCATAATCAAAGTATTCTATTTCAAATGTATTACCTGCACTTTCTCCAATAGAACCTGTAAATATAGGAGTATCTACTAAAGTAAATCCATTATTATTATAAAATTCTCTAATAGCTTTTAAAATTTCATGTCTAACTTTTAAAATATGGAATTGTCTTCTTGATCTTACCCATAAATGTCTGTGTTCCATTAAAAAATCAATACCATGTTCTTTGTTTGAAATAGGGTAATCTTCTTTTGGATTATGAATAATTTCAACATCATCTATATGTAATTCAAATCCTACAGGTGATCTTTGATCTTCTACAACTGTACCTCTAACTATTAAAGAACTTTCCATCTTTAGTTTTTTTACTTCTGAATATTTTTCTTCTCCCAAATTGGTTTTCTCAACAACCCCTTGAACAAAACCAGTCCCATCTCTTAATTGTAAAAATGCAATTTTTCCACTAGCTCTCTTATTCCATAACCATCCTCTGAACTCAACTTTTTGACCAATATATTTTTTCATATCCTTGATATATACCCATTCCATATTTCTCCCTCCCAAGCTTTCAATTTTTATATATTATAACATATAATATGTTATAATTAAATTAAATAATCGTTGAAAGGGGGCTATTATATGGAAAAATTAAAAGATAGGTTTGTAGGCGCATTATATGGTTTAATTGTTGGAAATGCTTTGGGTGCTCCCTATAAAAATATTGAATTTAAAGAAATAACAGATTTTTCTAGTGGGGGGGTTTTCAATTTAGATATAGGTGAATGGACAGATGTTTCTTCGATGGCATTATGTTTAGCAAATAGTTTAATAGAAGATGGGTTTGATTTAAATAGTCAAATGAAAAAATATGTAAAGTGGGTAGAAGAAGGGTATATGTCATCTAAAGAAAAATCATTTGGTATAGATAATCAAACATTAGAAGCTATAATATATTTTGAGAAAAATAATAAATTTGTTGATATAACCGAAAAAGATTCAAATAAACCATTAGCTAGATTGGCTCCAGTTCCGATGTATTTTAAAAGTTCTTTCAAAGATGCAGTATATTATTCCGGTCAAAGTTCATATACAACACATAATAATATATATACAATTCATGCATGTAAATATTTAGGAGGATTAATTCAGCAAGCGATTAATGGAACCAATAAGAAAATATTGTTAAGCGAAGTACATAAACATATGGATTTAATATATGATGTAAAATTAAAAATTGTAGATATTCCCTATAAAACAAAAAATGAACTGAGTTCTTCAAATTCTGTATTAGACACATTAGAAATAGTTCTTTGGTCATTTTATAATACAAATAACTTTAAAGATGCAGTATTAACAGCTGTTAATTTTGGCGAAAATACTGATGAAATAGGAGCAATAATAGGTCAAGTTGCAGGTGCATATTATGGCTTTGAAAACATTCCAAAATTATGGACGTTGAAAATAGTAAAAAGAGAAATGATTATGAATATTATTGAAAATCTTTATAATGTATCAAAATAAGGACCTCTATCGAGGTTCTTATTTTTTTTTTACTGTAAAAATAAAAAATATTTTTTTGTAATATAAAAAAAAGAAAAATTATTATATAATATATGTAATTATATATGAGGGGAGGAATTATATGAAAATAGGATTAATGCATTTTAGAGTAGGAGAAACCGATGGAGTTTCTTTGGAGATGAAAAAGTGGAAAATTGCATTAGAGAAACAAAAACATGATGTACAATTTATAGCTGGTACATTAGGAAAAGAAGAAGGGATTAAAATTCCATTGTTAGCATATGAAGAGCCACGGAATTTAATTATAAGAGAAAAAGCGTTTCAATCCTTAGGAGATTGGTCAAAAGAAAAATTAAAAAATGAAATTGATAAATTGGCTGAAGACATATATATTGATTTAAAGGAAAAAATAGGAACTTTTGATGTTATTGTAGTTAATAATATTTTTTCTTTAGCTCATAATTTATCAGCAGCAATGGCTTTAAATAAATTTGTCAAAGAAAAAAAGATTAAGGTTATAGGCCATCATCATGATTTCTATTGGGAAAGAGAATTTTATTCAAATCCAACTTCGGATTATGTAAAAGAAATTTTAGAAAATATTATGCCGCCCGGAGATATTAAGCATATTGTTATTAATTCCATAGCTCAAGAAAGCATTAAAGAAATTAAAGGAGTAGATAGCTTAATTGTTCCAAATGTATTTGATTTTGAAGCTCATTTATGGGAAAAAGATTCATATAATTCAAAAATATTAGAAAAAGTTGGAATAAAAGAGAATGATATTGTTTTTTTGCAAGCTACTAGAGTAGTTAGAAGAAAAGCTATTGAATTAGCAATAGATACAATTTCAGAATTACAAAAAGATATAAAAAATTATATAGGAAAAGAAATTTATTCTGGTAAAAAAATCAAAGAAGACACAAGAATTATATTATTATTACCTGGTTTAGATGAAGAACCGTTATATAAGAAATTATTAATAGAGCATGCTAAAGAAAAAAAAGTAAATGCGATTTTTTGTAATGAATTATTAGAAGAAATTAGAGATGAAAATAAAGGGACATTTTCGTTATGGGATTTTTATACAATTAGTGATTTTATTACTTATCCAAGTGTATTAGAAGGTTTTGGAAATCAACTTTTAGAAGGAATATTTGCAAAAAAGCCAATTTTAGTATATGAATACCCTGTATATGAAAAAGATATTAAATTAAGTGGTTTTGAAATAATAAGCTTAGGAAGTAACGCTAAAAAAATAAATGGAAAATATGAAGTAGAAAATAAAATAATTGAAAAATGTGCTAAAGAAATATTGGATATTTTGTTAAATAAGAAAAAAGCGGAAATTATTACAGAAAAAAACTTTGAAATAGGGAAAAAATTTTATTCATATGAAACATTAAATTTAATATTAAAAGGCATTTTTTAGATTTTAAACTTTAATCTATATTATTCATTTATTATTAAATATAATTTTAAATAATCCAAGAATTCTGAATTGATAAAATATTTTTTTTATTATATAATAAAAAAGAAAATTTTCTTTTTATTTGATAAAAAATGATTTAATTCTTTAAAAAGGGGGTATTTATATGAAAAAGTTATTAGTATTGATGTTGGCTGTTATTTTAGTTTCATCAGTTTTTGCTAAGATTACTTTTTGGACAACAGAAGTTGAATCAAACAGAATGCAAAGAATTAGAGCATTGGCAACTATTTTTAAAGCACAAACAGGTATTGAAGTAGAAGTTGTTCCTGTAGAAGAAAATGATCTTTTAAAACAAATACCTATTGCAAAAAATGCTGGAACATTACCAGATTTATTAGAAGGCGGAATTGAACCAATATTATTATTAGGTTCAGAAAACTTTTTAGATGAAGATTTAGCTACAAAAATAATTATGGATTTTGGAGATGTATACAACGGTGCTGCTAGAATGTTAAACAACGGGGAAGGAAAATATTATGGAATCCCATTCCACGCATGGGTACAAGGAATTTGGTATAGAAAAGATATGTTTGCTTCTCAAGATTTAGGAGATCCTATTAGTTGGTATAATATTGCTTTAGCTGCTAAAGTATTAACTAATCCAGATAAAGGTGTATACGGTATTATATTACCTAAAAAAGCTGATGCATATGCAGAACAAGTTTTTACAGAAATAGCTTTAGCAAATGGAGCAAGACCTATAGACGAAATGGGAAATGTTACATTCAACACACCAGAAATGATTGAAGCATTTAGGTTCTATAAGGAATTAGGAAAATATTCAAAACCTGGTTTTACAACTGTATTAGATGCATTAAAAGGATATTTAAATGGAGAAGCAGCAATGATATTCTATTCAACATATATAATGGATGATATTGCTGTAGAAGAAGTACAAAAAGGAAGGATAAACAAATTTAATCCAGAATTAGTAAAAAATACTGGTTTTGCTAATAAAATGATTAATGTAAGACCTTCTTCATATGGCCAAGTTGTAGCTTTAGGTATTACTAAGAATGCTAATAAAGAAGAAGTAGAAAAATTTGTTAAATTCTTAATGACAGATAAAAACTATGTATATTGGGTACATATGGCACCAGGTGGAATGAATCCAACAAGAAAATCTGTAGCTGAAAGTGAAGCGTTTTTAGATAATCCAGTATTAGAAAGATATGGAAAAGAAAAAATTGCAGAAATTGTAGCAGCATTAGATTCTGTAGAAAGATTTGAATTCTTAAATGGAAAAGTTATTACAGACATGAGTAAATTAAGTGCAAACTTTGTTATAGGAAAAGCTATAAACTATATGTTTGCAAATGATTGGACACCACAACAAACAGCTATGTGGGCACAAAAAGAAGCAGAAAAAGTTCTAGGTAAGTAATTAAAGGGGGAGAATCCCCCTTTTTTTAAAAGGAGGTTTGAAGATGTCTGTAATATCTTTAAGAGAAAAAGAAGCAAGATTTGGTTGGAAGTTAGTACTGCCAACAGTAATATTAATTTCTTTGTTAATCCTATACCCTGTAATTTATAATATATATTTAAGTTTTTTTGAGGTGTCAATTTCCGATGCCCCAAATAAGTTTGTAGGATTAAAAAACTATAGTGAAATATTAAAAGATATATCATTTTGGAAATCATTTGGAATTACAATATTATTTACTTTTACAACAGTATTAGGAAGTATTTTATTAGGATTAGGGGTAGCATTATTAATGAATAGAGAATTTCCAGGAAGAAATATTGTCAGAGCTTTATTATTATTGCCATATGTAACTCCATTAATAGCAATAGTTTTTGCTTGGAGATATATATTTTTGCCTATCGATGGACCATTAATGCAATTTTTAGCAAATTTTGGTATGAATCCAGGCAATGATTTTGTAAATAATCCAAATAATGCATTTTGGGTTGTTTCTGTTTTTAATATATGGAGGAACTTTCCTTTTGTATATTTAATGATTTTATCCAGATTACAATCTATACCAACTGATTATTATGAAGCAGCAGAAATTGATGGAGCAAGCGATTGGCAAAAGTTTTTACATATAACATTGCCAGAACTATATTTTGTTATTGCATCTGTTGCATTATTAAGAGGAATATGGAATTTCTATAAATTTGACGAAGTATATCTTATGTCTAAATTTGCAAATACTTTACCAGTATATATATATGAAAAAGCATTTTCAGGGATTCCAGAACAAGGAGTTGCAGCAGCTATTGCAACTATATTATTTGTAATAATGATTTCATTAATAGGGTTGTATGTAAAGAAGGTGTTAAAATGGTAAAGAAAAAATCATTTATTAGATCTTTTATATTTTGGACATTAATAGCCATCTTAGTAGTTTTTATAACCTATCCATTTGCTTGGATGATATCTGTATCCTTTAGATATGATACAGATGCATTTGAGCCTGGGATAATTCCTGAAAGACCTACATTAGATACATATGCAATACTTTTAGGTTTTAAAAAATCAGTTAGAGAGGAACTTAGTAATGAACAACAACAGTTATTAGATTTAGTAAAATCACTTCCAGAAGAACAGCAAAAAGCTGTTTTAGAACAAATAGAATCTCAAAGAAAAAAAGAATCCTTCCCGTTTTTAAGATTTTTTAGAAATAGTTTAATTTTAGCAGGCCTTAGCGCTTTAGTAAGTTTAATATTATCAATATTTGGTGCATATGCATTTAGTAGGATAGATTTTAAAGGTAGAGGGATAATACAAAGAGGGGTATTGATTGTTTATCTTTTTGGTGGTACAATTTTAGCTGTTCCTCTTTATCAAATATTTGTGAAAATTGGTTTAACTTCAACTGGATTTTCTTCCGCAATTGCACTGTTTATAATTTATATTGTTCAAACAATTCCAGTTTCATTGTATATGTTAGGAAATTATTTTAGAACAATACCTAAATCCATAGAAGAAGCTGCTATAATAGATGGATCAAGTAGAATGGGAGTTATTACCAAAATAATTATTCCACTATCTTTACCAGCAATAATTACAGTATATATTTATGCATTTATGATAGCATGGAATGAGTTTTTATTTGCATCAATATTTGTTCGACCATTTCCTGAATTCTATACATTACCTTTAGGTCTAAATGAAATTTTCAATTCAGAACATGCAATATGGGCAAAAATGATGGCAGCATCAGTAGTAACAGCAGTTCCAGTAGTTGTTATGTTTATGATGATGGAAAAATATTTAACCGGTGGTTTAACAGCAGGTGGAGTAAAAGAGTAGAGGTGATTTTATGATACTTAACAAAATTAAGGGGATATATAATTCATTAACTAAAAGAGAAAAGAAAGTAGCTGATTATATTCTTCAAAGAGCTTCTGATGTAATACATTATAGTATTACTGAATTAGCTAATTGGGCAGAAGTTAGCGAAACAACAGTATATAGGGTTATAAAAAAATTAGGGTTTTCTGGTTATCAGGAATTTAAAATAGTATTAGCAAAGGAATTATCAGAACCAGTTATAGAAGTTGAGGAAGAAGATTTATTTTCAACTATTCATAATAAAATTTGCAATAGTTTGAACGTTATATATCAAAGTTTAAATAAAGAATTGTTAAATAAAGTTGCTGAAAAAATATTAAACTCTAAAAAAATAATATTTTATGCAGTAGGAAGGTCATTTCCTGTTGCTCTTGATAGTTCTTTAAAATTTTCTGCACTTGGATTGTCCGCAGCTGCATATTCAGACCCTCATATGCAAGTTATAGTAGGAGCTAATTTGTCAAATGAAGATATGGTTATATCAATTAGTCATTCTGGATATATTAGAGATGTTTTTAAATCTACTCAAGTTGCAAAAGATGCTGGAGCATATACTGTTGCAATTACGTCTGGAGTGGATTCTCCATTAAGTATGGTTGTGCACGATGTTATTTATACAACACCAAGTGATCCATCTGAAAATGAATTTACTCATGATAGAATAGGTGAAATGTATATTATTGAATTATTATATAATCTAGTAGTTTCAAAAAAATTTACCGATGAACATTTTAATAAGCTTAAAGATGTTATTGAGCCAAAGAAATTTTAAAGAGGTGTTTTTAATGAACGAGAAAATATATGATAAATTGAAGTTCTTATATCCAAATGAAGTAGATAAAGTATATAACAAGCTTATGGAATTAATAGAAAAATATAAAATATCTAATAATGATATAGAATTAACAGAAAAGGATGTTATTCTAATAACATATGGTGATTCAATAAAAAAAAATGGAGAAAAACCATTAAATACTTTGCATAAGTTTTTAAATGAACATGTAAAAGGAATAATAAATACAGTTCATATTTTACCTTTTTTTCCATACTCATCAGATGATGGATTTTCTGTGATAGATTATAAGAAAGTGAATCCTGAATTAGGAGATTGGGAAGATATAGAAAAATTATCAAAAGATTATAATTTAATGTTTGATGCTGTAATAAATCATATATCAAAAGAAAGTGAATGGTTTCGAGAATATTTAAAAGGAAATACAAAGTATAAAAATTATTTTATTGAACAAGAACCAGTTGAAGAATTAAAATATGTAACTAGGCCACGTGCTTTACCATTATTGCATATATATGAAACGAAAGAAGGTAAAAAACATATATGGACAACTTTTAGTGAAGATCAAATTGATTTGAATTATAAGAATACAGATTTGTTTTTGGAAATAGTAGAAATATTATTATTTTATGCAAAAAAGGGAGCAAAATTAATTAGATTAGATGCAATAGGATATTTGTGGAAAGAAATAGGTACATCATGTATTCATTTAGAACAAACACATAAGATGATTCAATTATTTAGAGATATACTAGACTTAACTGCAAAGGATGTAATTTTAGTAACAGAAACAAATGTTCCACATCATGAAAATATTTCATATTTTGGAAATGGATATAATGAAGCGCAAATGGTATATAATTTTTCTCTACCGCCATTAGTATTATACTCTTTTCTTTCAAAAAATGCGTATTATATATCTCATTGGGCAAATACATTAGAAACTTCTAGTGAAAAAACTACATTTTTTAATTTTTTAGCTTCACATGATGGAATTGGTTTAATGCCTGCAAAAGGTATTTTAAAAGATGAAGAAATAGATTTTTTAGTTGAACATACATTAAAAAATAAAGGTTTAGTATCTTATAAAAGTAATCCAGACGGATCAAAATCTCCATATGAACTAAATATTAATTATTTTGATGCATTATATGAAAAAGATGAAGATATGGAATTAAATATTAGAAAATTTGTTTCTGCATATGCAATTGCATCGTCTATGAAAGGTGTTCCTGGAATATATATTCATAGTTTACTTGGATCAAGAAATTATTATGAAGGTGTAGAGAAAACAGGAATGAATAGGAGTATAAATAGGGAGAAGTTAAATTATGATAAATTGGAAAATGAAATAAATGATATTCAATCTTTAAGATATAAAATATTTAATGCTATGAAAAATATGTTGAAAATAAGAGTGTCTCATAAGGCTTTTAATCCTAAAGGCGAACAACGAGTTTTATTTTTAGATAATAGAGTATTTTTATTTGTTAGAGAATATGAGGATGAAAAAATATTAGTTTTAACAAATGTATCTGATAATGAAATAAATTTAAAATTAAAAAACGAATTTTCTGAAAAGCCAAAAGATTTATTATCAAATAAAAAAATAAATGTAGAAAATGATATTTTAAAAATTAAATTAAAACCATACGAAACTATGTGGATAATATAATGGCCCTTTTGAGGGCTATTTTTGTAATTTAAAACAAGTATGATAAAATAATCAAAAGATAAGATAATCAAGTGATATAAAAATGAAAGGATGTTTATATGTACTATGGAGATAGTTTGTTGAGAAAATTTTTAAAACTTATCATAGCTTCATATATTAGAAAAAAATATAATATTAAAGTTATAGGTGAAATACCTAAACCTCCATTTTTGTTAATTGCAAATCATACGCATATATTAGATGGTTTTTTTGTGCAATCTATAATACCCTATCCAATAAGTTTTGTAATGGCTGGAGGGACATATTATCATAAACTGGTTAATCCAATTTTTAAACATTTTAAGTTTATTCCCAAACAAAAAGGTGTACCTGATATAAAAACAGTGAGGAATATTTTTAAAGTTCTAAAAAATGGAGGAGTAGTTGGGCTTTTTCCAGAAGGCTCTACAACATGGACAGGAAATTATCAACAAGTACCTCCAGGGACTGATAAATTGTTAGATAAAATAAAAGTTCCAATTTTAGCAGCTAAAGTACATGGAGGATATTTGTCTAAACCAAGGTGGGCAAAACATGAACGAAAAGGAAGTATAATTGTTGAATTAAATACTTTTAATGATTCTTCTGCTTTAGAATATATAAAATATAATGAATGGGATTGGCAAGAAAAAAATAAAGTTAAGTTTATTGGTAATAAAAAAGCAGAAGGCTTAGAAAGAATTTTTTGGTTTTGTGATAAATGCAATTCATTTAATACAATAGAAGCTAAAGATAATATTGCAAAATGTACTAATTGTTCTTTTGAATATAAAGTTGATGATTATGGATATATAAATGGAAAAAGAATAGATGATATTATTTATACACAAAAAGAAAAATTGAAAAATTATATGATTAATTATTTAAATAAATATATAGTATTAGGTATAGGAATTTTAGAAGAAAGAGAATTGTTTAAGCCTAAATTGATAAATAAAGAAAAGGGAATTATAGAGATCTTTGATTACGGTATAAAATTTAATAAAAATATATTTGAATTTGATAAAATAAAAAATGGTGTGTGCTTTGTATCAACGGTATTTGAGTTTATATATGAAGATAAAGTGTACAGGATAAAATCGGAAAATTATAGTTATTTATTGTATAATATATATAAAATAAGGAGTGGAAATAATGTACATATCGATGGTTGATGATTTTTTTTGGATTTCCATTTTCTTTGGAATTGCTATATTATTAAAAAGATTTATACCAGCATTGCAAAAATTTATTATTCCAAATTCTATCCTTGCAGGATTTATAGGTTTTTTAATGGGACCAAATTTGCTTCATTTGATAGATTTGGATATTGATGGATTGGGAAGAATTATATATCATTTGATGGCTATTGGATTTATAGCTTTAGCTCTTAGAAATGTTGAAAGTAAAGGTAAATATGGTAAAGCAGGGTTTATAATAGTTTCCACATATTTATTTCAAGGTATATTAGGAGTATCAATTGCCAGCTTGTTTTACTTATTTGACAAAACCACACCTATTCCAATTGGGTTTATTGTTCCGCTAGGTTTTGGTCAAGGACCAGGCCAAGCATTTTCAATAGGTTCTCAATGGCAATTATTAGGTTTAAATAATGGAAGTGCAGTCGGTTTATCCGTGGCTGCTGCGGGGTTTGGTTGGGCAACAATAGGTGGACTGATAATTTTAAATATATTATTAGCTAAATGGAAAAAAGATAAATCAAAGATAATTGTTCATAAGAAAGAATTAGTTGTAAAAGATTATGAATTTTCAGATATGGACGGATTAACTATACAATTTGTTTTAATAGGAATAGTTTATTCAATTACTTATTTTTTAATTAAAATATCGACTGAATATTTAAATACATTAGGGAGTCTTGGGCATACTTTTGGCACAGTTTTATGGGGATTTCATTTTGTATTTGGGGCTATTATAGCTATGATATTTAGAAATATATATGTAAAATTAAGAGAAAAAGAAATAGCTAAAGAAAATTACATAAACAACTTTTTATTACAAAGAATTTCAGGAGCTGTTTTTGATTTTATGGTTGCTGCATCAATTAGCGCGGTATCATTAGCAAGAATTAGAGAATACTTTTGGCCAATATTCTTTGTTACTCTATTTGCAGGAATATCAACATATTTTTATGTAATGCTTTTAACTAAGAAAATAATAATAAAAAATGAAATAGAAAATAGAATAGCATTTTTTGGAATGCTCACAGGAACCATATCTACAGCTATGGCATTATTAAGAGAAGTTGATCCTGCTTTAGAATCTGGTGCTGCTGAAAATTTAATATTTGGAAGCGGAATTTCATTAATGATAGGATTTCCATTAATAGCAATTTTAAATTTACCAGCATTATATTTAACATCTGGAAAAATAATTTATAATTTCTATGGATTAGGATTAATGATAGCCTATAATTTTTTGTTATTCTTAATTTTCTTTAGAAAACCAAAAAATACTTGACTTTTCAAAATTAATATGATAAAATAAATAAAAAATATTACGAGGTGTTTAATATGGTAACACAAAAATTAATATCAAATATAAATTTAAATAACTATTATTGGTATGGAAAGGGCATCCACAAGATGACCTCCATACCTTTTTTGTTATTTTATAGGTAAGGAAGTCAATTAAAGTGGATGCCAATTAGGCATCCACTTTTTTTATATCAAAAAATTATATTAAAAAAACTATATTTAAAATATATATTTGGAGGTGTTATTATGAAAAAGGCATTATTATCATTATTTG
Source organism: Marinitoga sp. 38H-ov (assembly GCF_011057715.1). Classification (NCBI taxonomy): domain Bacteria; kingdom Thermotogati; phylum Thermotogota; class Thermotogae; order Petrotogales; family Petrotogaceae; genus Marinitoga; species Marinitoga sp. 38H-ov. The sequence goes on along the minus strand of NZ_LNGH01000008.1, from coordinate 93,761 downwards.
TATTATTTGTATCTTTAGGGTTTTCTTTAACAGTTGGTATTACACAAATTGTGGATCATCCGGCTTTAAATCAGGTTAAGGATGCGATTATAAAAACTATTAAAGAGGAAAATTCTAATGTCGAAATAGTTTTTCAAAATGCACAGGGTTCATATCAAAATGCTGTTTCTATTGCACAAGAATTTAAAAATTCAGTAGATATTATTGTTGCAATAACAACGCCAAGTGCCCAAGCAGCTGTAAATACCATAAAAGATAAACCAGTTGTGTTTTCTGCTGTCACTGATCCAATTAGTGCTGGGTTAATAAAAAAATTTGGTAAAAATGAAGGAAATGTTGTTGGATTAAGTGATTTATTACCTGTTAATGTACATTTATCATTATTAAAAAAAGTATATCCAAATGCTAAAAATGTTGGGATAATATTTAATCCAGGAGAGCAAAATTCTATTACTTTGTTGGAATTATCTAAAAAATTTGCTAAAGATCTAAAATTAAATATTATAGAAATTCCTGGAACAACTTCTTCTGAGATGATAACTTCTTTAAATACAAAAATAAAAAATATTGATGTTGTGTATATTTTTACAGATAACTTATTAGCTTCTACAATAGAAAGTGTGTCAGACATATTAAATAGTAATTCTATACCTTCAATTTCAGGAGATATTGCATTAGCTAAACAAGCAAAAAGTGTTATAGGTTTTGGTTTTGATTATTACTCTTTAGGACTTGAAACAGGAAAAATTGTAAATGAAATAATCAAAGGTAAAAAAATATCTGAATTAGAATCAAAAACCATGGATATGAATGCATTAAATTTATTAATTAATATTAAATCTGCGAAAAAATTTAACATAGAGATACCTGAATCATTATTGGAAATTGCTGATTTAGTGTTGAGGTGATATTATGGAAGAAATAATAAAACAAGGATTGATTTTATCAATATTATCTTTAGGTGTTTTTACATCATTTAAAATTATCGATATTCCCGATTTAACAACAGATGGATCGTATGTAATTGGTGGAGCTATTACAGTGTTACTATTGCATAATAATATATATTGGCTAATAGCATTGATTATAGGTGGTTTAATAGCAGGTTTTTCTGGGTTTATAACAGGATTAATCCATACAAAAACTAGGATTAATCCTTTACTTGCTAGTATTTTAGTAATGATAATGTTATATTCCATAAATATCAGAATTATGAATGGGCCTAATATGTCTTTGCCAAAGGTTTCTGAAGAATCTTCTATAAGTTTATCAGGAACAAAATTGGATTTTTTGCTAGATAATAATGAAAATAACATTCTTTTAGGAGAAAAATCCAAAAATATTTTTATAAATCCTTTTGCTGAAAATGCATTATTAAAATTATCAATTTTTGTATTTATTATTTTTTTATTATATTATTTGTTTTTAAAAACAGAGTTAGGTACATTATTAAGAGCATTTGGAACAAATAAACATGGCGTATTATCTCTTGGTGTAAACCCTAATATATTAAGTGTTTTAGGGTTAACTATAGGAAATTTTTTGTCTGGAATTAGTGGTGGATTATTTTCTATGTATGCAGGATTTGTTGATGTAAATATGGGGCAAGGTATGTTAGTAACAGGATTAGCTGCAGTAATATTAGGTGAAATAATTTTCAAAAAAGATTTTCTTTTTAAAATACCAGCACCATTAATTGGTGGAATATTATATCAAATTGTTATTAGTTTGGTTATTAAGTATGGATATAATATAGGATTTAAAGCAAGTGATTTAAAGATGGCAACAGCATTATTTATTATCATCGTTATAGCTACGAGAAATATGGAGGTGAAAAAATGGTTGAACTCGAAAATATCACTGTCATTTACAACAAAGGAGAAAGTAATGAAAAAATTGGCTTAAATAATTTTAGTTTAAAAATAAATGAAGGAGATTTTGTTACTATAATAGGGTCAAACGGTGCAGGAAAAACAACATTGTTTAAAGTATTAATGGGTTTGGTAAAACCAAATAGCGGGAAATATTATATAAATAATGTTGATGTAACAAATAAGACGCCTTTTCAATTATCTAAGTTAATTAGTATTGTATATCAAAACCCAGATATGGGAGTTTTCCCAGATTTAACAATAAGAGAAAATCTAATTCTTGGAGCAAAAAAGGGTATGAGATTTCTAAAATTTGGTAAATTGCCTACTTTAGAACTATTATCTTCATTAAATATGGGATTAGAAAATAGATTAAATACTAAAGTAAAAGAGTTATCAGGAGGGCAAAAACAAGCATTGGCATTGATATTAGCTACAATATCAAAACCTAAATTGTTATTATTAGACGAACACACTGCGGCATTAGATCCAAAAGCTACAGAAAAGATTATGGAATTAACAATAAGAATAAATAAGGAGTTTAATATTACAACATTAATGATATCTCATAATACATTAGTAGTTTCTAAATTTTCTCAAAAAATAATAAGAATAGAAAATGGATGTATAGCCGCCTAATATGATAAAATATAATGAAAGGCGGTGTTGAAATGGAAAATATAAAAAGTTTTTTTGAAAAAGAAAAAATAAGTTTTGATATAAGTAGATTATTTAAAAATTATAATCAAAAAATAGCTGTAATGTGTTATGCTGAAAATGAAGAAAATGAAATTCTAATGCTTGAAAGAATAAAAGAACCATTTGCAGGTAAATTAGTTCCGCCAGGTGGGAAAGTAGAAAAAAATGAAGATATTATTCAAGCAATTAAAAGAGAATTTTTGGAAGAAACAGGGTTTATACTAAATGATTTAACTTTAAAAGTTTTTACATCTGAAGAAGGGCCAGAGCATTATAACTGGATTTTATTTATTTTTCTTGGAAAAATAAATAAACAAAAATTAAATTATTGTAATGAAGGAATTTTAAAATGGGTTAAAAAAGATAAGCTTTTAGAAGAAAACTTGACAAATATTGATAAACAGATTATACCTTATTTATATGAAAAAGAAGGAATATATTATATAGAAATAAATTATGATGAAAACAAAAATGCAAAGATACTTAATATTGAAAAATATCAAAAAAACATTATGAGATTATAAAATTTATCCTTTTATATTAATTATTATGATAATAATTTATGCATATTTATAGAAAATTGAGACCTTTTGAGGTCTCGATTTTACATTTCTCTAAATTCTTTAATTCCAAATCGAACCGATGCAATTATTAATGCAGACAGTAGTATTAAAGCACCAATTATTTGTTGAGTAGTCATAGTTTCTTTTAGAAAAATATATGCGGATAACATTGCAAATATAGGTTCTCCCACAAAAATAAATGCTGTTGTATTTGTAGAAACAACCTTTTGATATTTTAGTTGAATTAATGTTGCTAATGTTGAAGCAAATACTGCAGTAAATATTGCAGTTCCAACCATTGGAAGCGTAATATTAATTGGTTTTGTAAAAGCCAATGCGCCATTTAATAAAGCAACAATTAAAAATTGATAACCTAATAATGAAGTTTCTTCTACAATTTTAGAATATTTTGTAATATATACCATTGATAATGCAAATGCTATAGCACAGATAAAGGTTAAAATATCTCCTAAATTAATACCATTAATGCCACCAGACAAGAAATATGAACCTATTGCAGCTAGAGGTAATGCTATTATATGGTTTATATGAGGCTTTTCTTTTTCTACTAAAAATGAAAATAATGGAGTTAATATAATATATAAAGAAGTAATAAAACCACTTTTAGATGCTGTAGTTAATGTTAAACCTATAGTTTGTGTAATAAACCCTAGTGCTATGAATAAACCTATAATTACACCATATTTAAAGTTTTGTTTTTTCCAAATAATAAAAGATAATAATGATGCAATTGCAAATCTTAATGCAAGAAATATATAAACATCATCACCACCAACAGTCACTTTAACTAGTGGGAAAGTGCTACCCCATATAAATGTTACTAGTATTAGAAAAAAATATGCTCTTAACATTTAATCCCCCCTATCAATTTTCATTCTTGATTATTTTATCACATTTTTTTTTATTAGTAAATATGATATAATTAGTAAAAAGAACTTTTTTAAGGAGGAGTTTTTATGCCATCAAAAGTTTATTTTACTAATTTAAGGACAAAACCTGGTATGAATTTGTTAGACAAGTTAGAAAGATTAGTAAAAAAAGCGGGAATTGAAAGCATAGATTTTAATAATAAGTACGTAGCGATAAAAATTCATTTTGGAGAACCTGGGAATTTAGCATATATCAGGCCGAATTATGCAGCAAGAATAGTAAAAATAATAAAGGAATTAGGTGGGAAACCATTTTTAACTGATGCCAATACATTATATTCAGGAAGAAGACATAATGCAATTGATCATTTACAAAGTGCGTATGAAAATGGGTTTAATCCGTTAACAACAGGTTGTCATGTTATAATTGCTGATGGTTTAAAAGGTACAGATTATACTGAAATACCAATTAATTTGGAATATTGTAAAACTGCAAAAATAGGGAATGCGGTTGCAGATAGTGACATAATTATAGCTATGACACATTTTAAAGGTCATGAACAAGCTGGTTTTGGTGGAACTTTAAAGAATTTAGGAATGGGAGCAGCATCTAGAGGAGGAAAATTAGAATTACATTCAACATCTCAACCTAAAATTGTAGAAAAAAACTGTGTGGGATGCGGAATTTGTGTAAAAAACTGTGCTCATGATGCTATTCATTTAAATGAGGAAAAAATTGCATATATAGATTATGATAAATGTGTAGGATGCGGACAATGTGTAGCTGTTTGTCAATATAATGCAGCTCAAGTAATATGGGATGAATCATCTGAAATAATGAATAAAAAAATAGCAGAATATACATATGCAATTGTTAAAGATAAACCAGCATTTTATATTAATTTTATAATGAATGTATCACCTGATTGTGATTGTTGGTCAAATAACGATTATCCACTAGTTCCTGATATTGGTATTGCTGCATCATTTGATCCTGTTGCTCTTGATATGGCAAGTGTTGATTTAATAAAAAATGCTCCAGCTTTACCAGGAAGTAAGATATACAAAGATCATTCACATGATTTTGTTGGTGAAGATAAATTTAAATTTGTACATCCAAATGCTGATTGGGAAGCAGGATTAAATCATGCAGAAAAAATAGGTCTTGGAACAAAAGAATATGAATTAATAGAAATATAAATCCCCTTCTTTAAGAAGGGGATTAAAATTCAATCTCTACAGGAACCAATGTTGCGTATTCAGTATTATTATAAGAAGATAAAACATCATATTGATTATAACCTTCTGGTACAACAATATCTAAAACATAAGGTCCAAAATCTCCAGCATCTTCAGGATATCCGCCAAGTGTCCATTGTGTTTCTTCTGGAGTTACTGCTCTAAAGTTATCAGCACCATATCCATCTTGAGAACCTACCATGAAATATGCATAAATCTTATTACTACTTAAATCAATAAATTTCTTCATAACAATAACAGTTATTATTTTTTCTCCTGGATCAGCTTCTACTTGAACACCTTCAGGTAATTCTTGTTCATCAGATGTTGCTAATAATTGACCATAGCTTGGCCATCCAGCAACTTTTATAAAATAATCCCAAGGATGATTATTATCAAATTGCACTCTGGCACCATCTTTATATGTTTTTGTTAAACCACCATCTTTAGTATCTAAATAAATATTTATTAATTGATGTGAAAAACCTTTAGGTGCTCCCCATGGGTTTGTCACTTCACCAAATTTAAATTTAAACACAAATGAATCATCAGCATCAAATACTTTTACCCATTCAATATCCCATAATCCTTTATATGGTTCAAAAGCACCATCTTTTGGATATTTATAACCACCAGGGCCATCTTCATCTCCTATAGGATCTTCAAATGTTTTTACTAATTTTCCTCCAATTTCTTTAGGAATCATTATGTGTACTGGACCAGCATTAGGTGCAAAATCAACATCGCTAGAATTATTTTTTTCTGTATAAGCCATAACAACTGCTAAATTAAATTCGTTACCACTCTTAATTCCAATTAAATCATAAGGTATTTTAAATTCAACTATATTTCCATTAATTGCAATATATTCAGAGGATTTACCAGCAATCATCCATCGTTCAGTACCACTTGCATTGTAATAGTATAAATCTTTACTATCAGGATATTTTCCTATGTTAAAACTAAATCTTTTAGCTAATGCAAAACCAAGATCAGTAATTTCTTCGCCAGTTTTTGAATAAGCTGTTCTTGTATTTAGTTTATTTGCTCCAGGCATATCTGTATAAAGTTCCAATTTATATGGTTTTCCAGCTAATTCATCGATAGATTTTTTAAGTTCAACTGCAACATATATATTAGAATTGTCTCTTCCTACATAAAAACCTGCAATTAAATCTCCTTCTTTATACATTACGCCAGAATCATCATCTAAATAATAACCGCTTTTTTCCATTTCTATATTATCAACGATACCATCTAATGTAATTTCAACCTTTCCAATATTTCCTTTAGAAGCAACAGAAGGTTTTTTATTTGCTATAAACAAGTAGCCAGGTATTTTATCTTCAGAAATTCCTGCTTTTCTATATAATTGAACCAATAATTTTTTAAAGTGCATGTCAAATAAAACTTCATTATTTCCTGCATCTTGATCTGAACCGTACCACCAGAACCAGTCGCTACCTTCTGCAGCATATAATATATCCAATGCTTTTTTGAATTCTTCCTCAGTCATTTTATCCTTATTATCCATTAATGCTTTTCTTGCTTGAGATAATCTTTCCCAACCTTCATTTTCTTCTTTTTCCCCATACCAAGTATCTAAACTACCGCCTACCCATGAACCTTTTGGTAATTGGTTTATCTCATTAGAAACGCCATAGCTTTCAATGTATTCATTTGGAGTAACTAATTCAATATATGGATCATTTGATAATGCTTGGTAAAATAATTTTCTAAAATCATTTCCATTATTAGGGTAATGTTCCCATGCGTTTTCTCCATCTAAAGCAACGGTTACTACCATATTTCCTTCATCATTCATTTTTTGAATATTATGCAATGTAGATAAAAAGTCTTTAACAGCATTTTCTTTTGACATAGTAGAATATTTAAATCCTATCCTATCTGATAAATCTGTATCTCTAAAAAATACAACTAAACTTTTTCCATCTACAGTAACTCTATATGGTTTGTATAATTGATGAGGATCTCCAGTATTTACTCCAGCTTTTTGAAGTATTTGTTTGTCTGTAATTATCCATTTTATATCATTATCAGTAAACATCGGAACTAAAGGAGTACTTACTGCTTGTTCTGAAGGCCACATACCTAATGGTTTTCTTTCAAAAATAGAGGTAAAATATTCAAGCCCTCTTCTAATTTGTGCTTCAGCATCTTCTGGCCAACCCATATCAACTAATAATGGTAAAATTGGATGATAATAAGGTGTTGTAGTTAATTCTATTTTTCCTTCATCCCACAATTTTTTATATTTTTCTACTATTTCTGACATAAGCTTATAGTGAACAGAAATAACATATTCTAAATCTTCTTTTGTATAATTTTTATCCTTTTCAACTAAGGATTTTAATTTTAGATCACTATTAATATATTCATTATTAATCCAGTATAGATTCCAAGCAACCTTTAAATCTAACCAATCTTGTTCAGTAAACTCAATATTTTTATCTCTTTTTTCTCTCAATTCAGCATATCTTGGATGAGAATCAATAAACTGAGAGTTTATATCAAAGAAATGCCATTTTACAAATTCTTTTTCTTCATCAGTTAAATTATCTTTTAGAGATAATTCTAAATATTTATCTTTTGCATTATTATTTACATAATCCATTAATTGAATTAATAATACAGGTGTTATATTGAAAGTTACACTTCCTGAAGTTAAATATTTATCAACTAAATCTGCCATATATGGATAATCATTTATAGCATGAGCTCTAACCCAAGGCATTTCAGCATTTAAATCTCCAGGTATTTTATATGAAGGTTGATGATGATGCCATACTATAGCAACCTTTAAAGGTTCTTTATTATCATCGCCTTTAGGTATTTTTGACAAAAAATTTTCTACAGAATTTTCTGTAATATTTTCAATTTCTGCAGTATCTTCTGTAGAAGATTGAGGAGGAATATCTCTCCATGAAGCGACATTATCCTCTTGAGTTTGATCAATATCTTCTACTATTACAACTCTATTAGATAATTCTTCACCTTTTTCATCTTTTTCTACTGTATCCCAATTGCCTCTTGTGTATTTATATTCTAATCGTTTTCCAACTTCTGTTTCTAGTTTAAAAGTTGCTTTGTTTCCTGATCTTTCCATAACAAGTTGTCCAGGATCCCAGTCATTAAAATTCCCTACAATATATATGTCATCAGAAGATGGGGTATTTGTAGGTAATGTAACTATAAAAGTAACAATAGCTTTTTCTCCAGGTTGAGCTTTTGTTTTTATTTCGGCAGGAATATCTGCCCAGCTTTTTACTTCATCTGCAATAATTTTATTTTCATCTGCAATAACTTTTCTATTATTTATTTCTCCACCGTTTTCATCCTTTTCAACAGTTCCCCAATTACCTCTTGTATATTTATATTCTATTTCAGCATCTTTTTCTACTGATAACGTTATTTCTCCTATATTTCCATTTCTAGTAAGAATATATTTTTCGTCTCCAGGATTCCAATCATTGAATGAACCAACTATGTATATGTTTTCATCTTTAGGTGTGTTTGAAGGTAAATTTACTTTAAATGTTAATGTTATTAATGATGTTTCATTTAAATTTTCTGAAACAGCAGGAATTTCATTTGTTGAAGTTGTTTGTTGAGCACCACAACTAATAAAAAGGATTGATAAGAGCGCGGTTAATACAATAAACACAAGTTTTCGCATACTTTTTGTAACCCCCTTTTAAAAATTTGATATTTATGTATTTATTATATATTAAATTTAAATGCATTTAATTATACATCATTATTATATAAAATTTCAAGTTTTTAACTAAAAAATTTTTAGTCATATTTAATATTAAATGGATATATTTTGAAAAGAATAAATAATATGATAAAATTCATTTAGAAAATGAGAAATGGAGGGAAAAACATGGAAGTAATAAAAACAATTTCTGAAATGAAGGAAATTAGAAATAAATTTATTAGAGAAGGTAAAACTATAGGTTTTGTACCAACTATGGGCTATTTACATAAGGGACATTTATCTTTAGTTGAACAAGCTAGAAAAGATAATGATATTGTCGTAGTAAGTATATTTGTTAATCCAACACAATTTGGTCCTAATGAGGATTTTGATAGATATCCAAGAGATTTAAATAGAGATTTAGAATTATTAAAACCATATAATGTTGATTATATTTTTAATCCTGAAGTGGAAGAAATATATGCAAAAAATTATTCTACTTATGTAGAAGAAACAAAATTAACAAAAGTGTTATGTGGTAAATCTAGACCGGGTCATTTTAAAGGCGTTACAACAATAGTAAATAAATTATTTAATATAGTAAGACCAACAAAAGCATATTTTGGTCAAAAAGATGCACAACAATTTAGAGTATTAAGAAAAATGGTTGATGATTTAAACATGGATGTTGAAATGATAGAAATGCCTATAATTCGTGAGGAAGACGGTTTAGCAATGAGTTCTAGAAATATATATTTAAATTCCGAAGAAAGAAAACAAGCTTTAGCTTTAAGTAAGTCTCTTAAAAAAGCCAAAGAACTATATGAAAATGGTGAAAGAGATACCAAAAAGATAAAAGAAGAAATGAAAAGAGTATTTGATAAAAATCCACTTGTTAAGATTGATTATATAGAAATAGTTGATGAATATAATTTAGAAAATGTAGATATTATTGAAAAAAAGGTTTTAGTAGCAGTAGCCGCTTTTGTTGGTAAGGCACGATTAATAGATAATATAATATTAGGGTGATATTATGTCAAAAATATCCATGAGAGGATTAATTAATATATTTTCAATAATATTTTTATCTTTATCTATTTTTTTATCAATATATTTTATTGATATTAGTATGGATGATAGTTACTTTAATCCTATTTCTGAAAATATAATAACAGGATTAAATGAAAAAGGGAAATATATTTCACTATATTTTGAAAGCGAAATAGATAGATTAAAATTATTACCAAAAAATTTTTCATATAGTGCTACAGACACCGGTGAAATATTGCAAGTTTTAAAGGATCAATTAAAAAAATATCCTGAATTTGAAGAGTTTTTTGTAGCAAATTCTGATGGAGAAAGTATTTCTAGTTCTAACATTTTTACTAATATTTCAAGGTATAGGTATTTTAAAGAAATTTTTACTGATAATAAGGAATGGGCAATTAGCGATATTTTCACATCGAAAATTTCAGGTGATACTTCAATAATTTTAGCCGTATCTTATTATTATGGAAATAATAAATATATATTTGGCGGAGCATTAAATTTAAAAAATCTATTTTTAGAAAATAATTCTTTTAAATTTAATGAAGTTGGTGAAATCTTTTATATAGATAATCTTGGAAGTTATTTTGGAGTAAATAATGATGGTACAATTAATTCTGGAACAATAGCAAAAAATTTTAGAGATAGTATTATTAGAAATTCAGATAAAACTAAAGAATATTTAGAAATAAAATTTAATAAAAAGAATTATTATGTATTTTTAAGTTCAATAGATTTTATAGATTGGAAGATAGGCTTTTTTATTGAAAAAAGTTATATATTTCCAAGTTTTATAAGATATTATATTTACGGGATATTATATTTAATTATAATTATAATTATAAGTGTTATTGTAAATTATTCAATATTCAAAAAACGTTTAATAATCCCATTAGATAAAATGAAATTCGAATTGAAAAAGTTTAATGAATTAAGATTTAAAGAGGTTAATATAGAAATAAAAGAACCATTATTAATAGATATATCTGATAATTTGCAATTAACTGCAATGAATTTAAGAGAATCATTTAATAATTTTTCAAGTAAATTATATACATTAGAAGATAATATTCAAAAAACTGAAATTTTAATAAATGAAGAGATAAATAGAATTAATGAAGAAAATGATACAATGGAAAAGTTATCCAAAACTTTTGAAGCAATAACAAAATCTGTTAATGATTCACAAAATCTTTCAGAAAACTTTAAAAATAAACTAAATTTATATGATTCAGAACTTGAAAAACTAAGACATAGTGTAATAAAGTCTAAATCTAAAATTTCTTTTTTAAATGAAATTACGTCTAAAGTTACAGATATATCCGAAAAGGTTAGTGATTTGTCCTTTAGAGCTGAAATATTATCCTTAAACGCCGCGTTAGAAGCATCAAAAGAAAATGGGAATTTATCATTTGCTGTGATTGCATCTGATATGAGAGATATGTCATATGTTTTAAAAGATTATAATATAAAAACCGCTTCTCAAGTAAAACATATTACAGAAAATTTGGATGAATATAAGGATGATTTAGATGAATTATTTAAAACTATTGATTTAAATATATCAGAAATAAGAAAAGTAACATCAAATTATCAAGATTTAGAGAATTTTATAAAAGAATATTCAATTTCATCAACTCAAGTAAAAAATGCTTTGAATATTTTAAAATTAATAATTAATAAAAATAAAAGTATAATGGATAATATAGTTGAAAACTTTAGTGAAATCAAGAAAAATTATGAAGATTTGAAAAAAATATTTATATCTAAAAAATCTCCAAAAAATCTTGAAGAAATATTTAAAAAATTAGATGAATTAGAAAGTAAGGATGAAAATATAGGAAGTGAATCAAATGAAGAATCCTTTTGAAAATTTAAAGAAATTAATTCTTTTAAAAGAAAAAATTATTCATTATGTTATATTTAAAATAGATAATGTCTTTTATGCTCTAAATACGAAATTTATAAAAGAAATAATTAGTTCAAAAGAAAAAAAAGAATTGCCAAATACACCAGATTATATTGTAGGAATAATAAACAGTAATAACCCCATAACATTGATAGACTTAAAATACTTATTAAAGAAGGAATATCAAGATTATACAAATAAAATGTTTGTTATAAATTTTTTTTATGAAAATAATAATTATGCGTTTTTTACTAAAGAAGTTATAGATATTGTTTCTGTTGAACAATATAATATAATAGATAAAGGAGAAGAATTTAAAGAATATTTTTTTGTAGATAAAACATTTTCATATGAAGGGAATATTGTTTTTGTAATAAATATTGAAAAAATTTTTAAAAAAGAAACCAACGACTATTAATCGTTGGTTTCTTTTTATTATCTAAACAATTGAGTAATTTGTTGAGGTAATTGATTAGCTTGTGCAAGCATTGCTGTACCAGATTGCATTAAAATTTGTTGTTTTGTAAATTCTGCCATTTCTTTAGCCATGTCAGCATCTCTAATACGTGATTCAGCAGCAGTTAAGTTTTCTTGTGCAACTCCTAGGTTTTTGATTGTATGTTCAAGCCTATTTTGAGCAGCACCAAGTTTTGCTCTAAATGCAGATACTTTATAAATAGCAGCGTCAATAGCACTAATTGCAAATTCAGCATCAGAAGATGTTTCTATATTTATAGAAGTATGTAATCCTATATCGGCAGCTTTCATACTTTCAAATCCCATAGAGATGACTTGTCCTTCATTTGCACCAATATGGAAATTTAAAGGGTTTACAGTTGTTGTAACATTTCCATATACAGCAATAGCAGCACCATCAACTTTAGTGCCTGAGGCTAATGTTCCACCAAAGTCATTGATATTAGCTATTTGTGTAGTATCCCAAGAAATATTTATGGATCCCCCGCCAACAGAAACAGTAACTCCGCCTTGTGAAGCGGCTGTATAAATAGCAGCTCCCAAACCTCCAGCTGTTACAGCTGTTATTTTTACTTCTATAGGGGATGTTGCGCTTCCTTGGAATTGACCTACTTCTATAATAACATTAGCATCTTGAGTTATAGTATGAGCAGTTCCGGTAACTTCAAAATGGGCAATACCAGGAGCAACTATTTTAGCGTCTTGCTTTCTTGGTCCTCTTATTGATCCATCTAAAAGATTTTTTGTATTAAATTGAGTAGTTTTTGCAATTCTATTAATTTCATCTCTTAATTCTGAAAATTCATTTTGTAATTGTGCCCTATCAGCATCAGTGTTTGAATCAGTAGTGGATTGTACAGCCAATTCTCTCATACGTTTTAATATTGAATGAACTTCATCCAATCCACCTTCTGCTGTTTGTATCATTGATACTGCATCTTGAGCGTTTCTTATAGCTGTTTCTAAACCTTTTATTTGGTTTCTCATTTTTTCAGAGATTGCTAATCCAGCAGCATCATCAGCAGCTCTGTTGATTCTTAAACCTGAAGATAATTTTTCCAAAGTTTTACCCATGCTTCCTTTTACGTTACTTAAAGTTCGCCAAGCATTTAAGGCTTCCATGTTATGGTAAATTCGCATAAAAACACCTCCGTGTATGTGTTATTTGGTTTTAAAATTAATTGTATAATTTATATTTTCAAATTCATCAGAAAAAGAATTTCCAAATTCATCTAATATTTGAGAAGGGTCTATTTTTATTTCCCAAGTTTGACTTGAATCCAAAGTTATTCCTTCTAATGTACCCCAATATTTTATATATTTGTTTTTTTGAGAAGGATGTAATAATATAGGTGTTATTATATTTGTATTATTTTCAATGATTTTAATATTGATGTTAATATAATCTTTTTTAATAAACTCAGATTCATCTCTAAATTCTATTACTATTCTTGGATTTTCAATAGGTGATGTAATTGGTAAATCATAATATTCATTATTCTCTTCTTCATAATATACATTAGTGCCTTCTATAGACACCTTATATAATATTGGTGGATTATTTTCTTTAACTAGAACTTCAAATGATTTTTTTATCTCGTAATTTGTATCTAAATCTTTTGCATAAATTTCAATATAATTATGACCAATTGGAAACTCATAAGAAGTATATTTAAATAAACGAGATTGAACTGGATTAGATGAAAATAGATTATTTCCGTTAATGTTAATAGAATATACATAGGTTGCAGGATATGAATAATTTGATTTAATATCAAAAACAATATCAAAATCATTCAAAGAAGTAGATTCTGGATCTACATTGATTTTTTCTGGTAAATAATATAATTTTGTACTTTGATCTGAATTTTTTTGTATTAATGAAAAATCTAAATTAAAATTATTTATGGCTTTATAAATTTTAAATGTTCTATATATTTTTTCTGAAAAATTAGTATCATTCTTTAATACGGTAGCTATTAATTCATAATTTCCTTCTTCTAAATACATAGTATCAGTTTCTAATATCATGCTATTACTTGAAATATTTATTTTTTTATAATCAATACCGTCTTTTTTTATTAAAATCTCATAATTTAAATTAGTTGAAAAATCATATTTTTTATCTACAATTATTTTAAAGAACAAAGGATCTCTATTAGTTATTTCTGAGGTATTGTTAATTTTTATGTTATTATCTAAATAATCTTTTTTGTATATATCTAAATCTACAGTAAATTCAGTAAATTTCTCAACATTTAAAATTATATTTGTATTTGTAGAATAATTAGTAATAAGATTTTTTGCGATTAAGGATAATTTATTTATTCCTTCTTTTAAAAAAATAGAATTATATTTAAACTCTTTCTTATCAGTTGTAATTTCTTTAATAATCTCATCACCATTTGATATTGTATACATATAAGAAGCAGGTAATGAATATTTTTCTATTACTTCCATATTAATATAAATAGGATCAATAGTAGTTAAAGATGAATTATTAGTTAATATCGTGCCTTCGTAAGAATTAAGTCTTAATTCAGAACTCAAATTAAATGATGTATCAATATTTTTTGGATTTAATTCGACTGTAGTTCTTCCAAAACCATTATTGGCATTATCAAAAACTTCTACAGAAATAATATATTTTTTATTTTCTAAAAATACAGGCGTTGATTCAAAAGATTTATTTTGAATATTTCCCTCTTCAAGTAAGTTATTATTTATATAAATTTTGTATGAGAAATCACTATTATATATAATGCTTGAGTCAATATTTACTAATATAGAATGATTTCTATATGGTTCATACATATTATTTTCGACAATTTTATTATCTATTAAGTTTTTAAACTTTAATGAAGGTTCTAATTCTTTCTTATAATCATAAACATTTATATATAATTTATTTTCGCTTTCATATTCAATTCCACCTAATATAAATACTCCAATTATCTCGAATCTTCCAGATTCATTTAATTGAAATGATCCAGAAAATAATGTTTCATTTATTCTATTTAATTCAATAGTTTTTATATTATTTTTATCTTCAGTATCAACCATTTTTAAGTATGCTTGTCCAAAATTTCCTAAAGGAGAATCTATTCTTAAAATTACAGTTCCATTAGCTTCGTTAATATCTTTATTTAATTCTCCCTTTGTTTCAGAGGAAAAAGAAATATTTACTTTTATTTGATACTTAGACTCTTGTGGTTTAAGACAAGATGATAATAAAAAGATTATTATGAGAATTGTATATAGAATTTTTTTCATAAAATCCCTCCATGGAATAAACTTTCAATTTATCATTCTTTAAAAATAAAGAAAATCCTAAATACATTTTTAAATAAAATGGTGTATAATTATATAAAAATGGAGGTGAAAGAATGAGCTTAAAAATGAAAATATTTTTTGGATTTATCATTATTTTGATAATAGCTATAATTATAGGGATATTTGGAGTTACTAATACTAATAAACTGAAGTCGTATATTATAGAAATATCAGACGAAAATTTACCGAAAGTTCAAAAAATATTAACTATATATCAATTACAAACAGCAATAGAAAAATCTGAAATGGCATTATTAGGTTTGATTAGTGAAGATTTGAGAAATGAAGAATACCAAAGAATAGACTCTTCTTGGGAATCAATAAACAAGTTAATAAACGAGTATGAATTATTTGATTTAAATGGAGAGGAATTAAAATATTGGGAAGATTATAAAAATAAATTAAAAATGTGGGAAACTGGTCATGCAAGTTTTATGGAATTATCTAAAAAATTAGATGAAACAAAAATACTAGATCCAAAATCTTTAAAATTAGATATAAAAACATATGAAAGTGAATTATATAGATTAGCCTGGTTAATAGAAAAAGCTATATTAGATAAAGAACCTTTTGAAGAAGATTTGAATCCTAGGAATAGTCCTTTTGGTAAATGGCTTGAAAATTACCAAACGGGAAATGATTATCTTGCAGATATGATAAATGAAATGAAGAAATATAACGAAAATTTTTTGAAAACAGCAAAAACAATAAATACTGTAGTTAAGAGTAAAAATGAAAAACAAATACAGCTTATGCAAAGAATATATAATAATTCAATAATTCCAAATTTGGAAAACATTTTTGATACATTTGAAACAATTAATCAAATAGCTGATGAATCTTTGCAATTACAAAATAAAATGTTAGAACAAAGTTTAAATATTAATTTGAGTCTTTTTGAAGAAAGCGTTAGTGTTTTAAAAACAATTGTAGAGTATAATAAAAATCAAGCAAATCAAAAAGCTAAAAATACTATACAAAAAGTTAAAGATGCTATTATAACTATTACAATGGTTATAGGTGTTGGAATAATTTTAGCTGTAATATTTGTAACATTAACCATAAGAAGTATAATTGGTTCTATAAACTTGTTAATGACTAAAATACAAGCTTTTGGAAAAGGGGATTTGACAGTTAACTTTAGAATTAAAGGTAAAGATGAAATAGCAAAAATGTCAAATGTATTAGAAGATATGGCCAAAGAATTAAGAGATTCTATGAAATTAATATATAATGCATCAAATAATTTATCTATTACATCTAGTACTTTGGCATCTGTATCAGAAGAGCAAAATGCTATATCTGAAGAATTAACGAACCAATCAAAAACAATTGAAACAAATACTATTGATGCATCTGCCTCAATAGAAGAGGTTTTATCAGGTGTTGAAGAAATAGCTAGTTCTGCCCAAATGATATCTAACAACGCAGATGAGCTAAATAATAAGGCAACGGAAGCAGCTGAAGCAGCTGTTGATGGTGAGAAATATGTAAATGAAATAGCTAATATAGTTGAAGTTGCTGTAAAAGAATCAGATTATACTCAAAATGTTGTTAATGAACTATCTGAGAAAGTTCAAAATATAGGAGATATAGTTGATACAATAAATAAAATTACTGAACAAACAAATTTACTTGCATTAAATGCTGCTATAGAAGCTGCAAGAGCCGGTGAAGCTGGAAAGGGATTTGCAGTTGTTGCAGATGAAATTAGAAAATTAGCAGAACAAAGTAAAAATTCTACAGAAGAAATATCCAAGATATTATTATCGGTAAAAGAAGGTGCAATTGATGCAACAGGTGCAACAAATAAAATTGTAAATATAATTAGAGATATAGATAAAGAATCAGAAAAGATAGTTTCACAATTTAGAAATATTAATAGTAGAATTGAAGATATTGTATCTAAGGTTCATGAATTATCCTCCGCATCAGAAGAACAAAGTGCATCAACAGAGGAAATGGCTACAGCTATGGATAGGATTTCAAAGGTAATTGATGAAATTTCTGAACAAGTAAAATATATGGTAAGTGCTATTGAACAACAAAATGAAAGCTCAAAACAAGTAAGCAGCTCAGCTGAAGAGGGTAATAATCTTTCTCAATCATTAACGGAATTAATAAAAAAATTCAAAATATAATGAAAAAAGTATAAATATTGTAATTCATTAAGAATAAAATTTATAAAATCCCCATCCATCATTATTTTTGGATGGGGATAATATTATTATGATAATATTATTATATAGAGTGCTTTATATAGAGTGCTTTCCGGGAGTTTTAGCGAATAAACGAGTTTTTTCAACATGATCCAACGCTAACAACCATCTAGTAAATCTTTCTATACCAATACCGCAACCTGCAGAATGTTCTAGTAATCCTTCCTTTGCAACTTTTAAATACTCTTCAAATTGTTCAAAAGGAGTATTTTTTAATTTCATTCTTTTTAATATTTGTTCATATTCATGTTCTCTTTCCCCGCCTGATATAGCTTCCTCAAATCCTTCTGGATAAATTAAATCAAAATCCAATAATACATCTGGTCTATTTGGATCTTGTTTATCATAGAATTCTCTTTCTAATAGTGGAATATCTATCATCCAAAATGGTTCAGTTGCATTTAACGAAGCTAATTTTTCGTAATTATCTCCATATTTTTCTTTTAATTCTTTAACAGTATACCTTTTAAATGGTTTTTTAGGTGTCTTTAGATCTGGGTGATATTTTTTTATAATATCAGGATATTTTTCTTTTATTTTTTCAATTGTATAAATTATAGCATCTTCCATAACCTCAAATACATCTTCTCTGGATGCGTTTAGCATTTCCATATCAATTTGTACAAAATCAAATAAATGACGTCCGCTTTCCATTTTATCTTCTGTTTCTAGCCTAACATTAGGAGATACAATATAAATCTTTTTATGAACCAAAACCGCTACTTGTTTATGCAATATCATAGATTTTGTTATAGAATACTTTTGCCCATAATATTCAAATTCTGTCTCAAAATGAGGATGGTTTAATGGATCAGTAATTGGTGAAACTGTTACTGGTAATAATTCTACAAATCCTTTTTCATCTAAAACTTTTCTAATACATTTTAAAATTTCTGATTGTATTAGAGTTGCATCTCTAAAAATAGGATTTTTTAAATAATCCTTGACTAACTCTACAGTGTCTACTTTTCTGCTTTCTGAATGCATCATAATTCCCTCTCCCTTCATATATAATAAGATATAATAAATAAAAAACCGACGCTGATAGATTATATTCAGCGTCGGTGATTGTATATAACGAGTTACCTCGCGTTACACCAACGCTGTTTTATATTATTATTATTATTATTATTTATGACAAAAATTAACATATGTAACACCACCTATAAAATTTTTTTCTTATTATACAACAAAATAATTACATTGTCAAGTGCGTTCAAAAAAATCATCTAATTTTTTTAATGGCAATTCCATTGAAATAGGTCTTCCATGTGGGCATGTGAGAATATCATAGTCAATAATTTTTTTTATTAGTATATCTAAACCAACAGGTGAATCTCCGGTTTTTACAGCAGCTCTACAAGACATTGTAGCAATTACATTATCAAAAACTCTTTCAGGTGATTCTATACCCTCAAGTCTTAATTCATCTAATATTTCTATAACTGTATTATGAGGATTGCTTATTCTTATATTGGATGGGGTTCCGATGATGTAATATTCGTTATTTTCTTTGTTTATTTCAAAACCCAAAGTTCTAATTTTTTCCATATTGTTTTCTAAAATTTCTTTTCGAGAGTTATCAATATTCAATTTAATAGGCAACATAAGTATTTGAGTTGTGATATTGCCATTTTCAAAAAATTCTTTTTTTAAATCTTCATATATTACTCTTTCATGTGCTGCATGAAAGTCGATAAATTGTATGGAATCCTTTAGCTCTAAAACAATATATCTATTAGCAACTAACCCTAAAAATTTATAATATATATATGGTTCTGGTTTATTATTATCATTATTATTTGATATTTTTTCAAAATTTGCTGTTTTAATATATTTTTCTTTATTGATTTTTATAGGAATAGTATTTTTCAAAGTTTCATTTGTTTTGTATGAATTAACATTTTCTGAAACTACAATTATTTTATTGGATTTTATAGGTATTTCATAAGTTATATTATTTTTTTCGTAATTATTATTATTATACTGGTTTTCATTATTAATAGTTATCTTAAATTTAGTACTATTAATTAAAGTCTCTCTAATTAACCTTTTGAATTTATTATATATTATTCTTGATTCTGAAATTTTAACTTCTAATTTTTGCGGATGAACATTAACATCAACTTCTTTAGGATTAATATCAAAAAAAATAATTCCATATGGATGTTTTCTAGATTCTAACATTTCACCATATCCTGATTCAAAAACTGCAAATAAATCTCCGGATTTTATATACCTATTATTAACAAAAAATATTTGTGCAGTTCTATTATTTCTTGTAATTCTAGGGTGTGAAATAAATCCATAAATTTTAAACCAAGATTCATTGAAGTTTATTTCAAAAAAATCTTCTTTTTTTGTTTCTGGAAAAATAATATTTATTTTTTCTAGTAAATTCATATTTTTTGATATAGAATAAACTAAATTTCCATCTTTTATATAATCAATAGATAAATTAGAAGATAATATGAATTTTTCTATTATTTCTGTTATCATTCTACCTTCCACAGCTGCAGATTTTAAAAATTTTCTTCTTGCAGGGACATTAAAAAATAAATCTTTTACTTCTATAGTAGTGCCTACAGGAGCATTCACTTTTTTTATATTTATAGGCTCTGATCCTATAAATTCAATACTTGTAGCTAAATCATCTTCTGCTCTTTTAGAGGTTATTTTCATTCTAGAAACTCTAGAAATTGCAGCCAGTGCTTCTCCTCTAAATCCATAAGTATGTATATCATATAGATCTTCGACTTCTTTGATTTTACTTGTAGTATGTGGTTGAACAGATAATAAAATATCTTCTTCAGACATTCCTACGCCATTATCAGATATTTTAATATATGTTTTTCCACCATCTATTATTTCAACAACAATTTTATCGGATTTAGCATCAATAGAATTCTCAAATAATTCTTTTACTACAGCAAAAGTTCCAGTTACAACTTCACCTGCAGCTATTTTCATTATTACCGATTCTGGTAATTTAACAATAGCCATAAACTCACCTGCTTTTTTGCCTATAAATTTCAAATAATAAAATTCCAGCACTTACGGATACATTTAAAGATTCAACATTATTTGCCATTGGTATCGATATTAAAGCATCGCATTTGTTCTTAACATTATTTCTAATACCGCTTCCTTCATTTCCCATTACTAAAGCTATATTTCCTGTTAAATCCATTTCATAATATATGTTATGGCTCATATCTGCTCCATATACCCAAAAGCCTCTTTCCTTTATATTTTCAATAAACCTAGATAAATTAGTAACTTTTAAAATAGGTATTCTAAATGCTAAGCCAACAGATACCTTAATTACAGTGGAATTAACCTCGACAGAATTATCTTTTGGAATAACTATTAAATCAGCATTTGCTGCTAAAGCAGATCTAATAATTGCACCAAAGTTATGAGGATCTTGAATTTGATCTAGAATAACTATTGTGGAATTATCTCCTAAATTATCTAAAATTTCTTCGTTGGCATATTTAAATTCTTTTCCAATGTCTATAACAACACCTTGATGTTTTGATAAATTAACCATTTTTTGTAAAACCTTATCTGGGGCAAAAGAATATGGATAATTGTTTTTTTGAGCTAATTCTACCAACTCATTTAGAGTATTATCAACATTCTTACTATCTGTAAAGAAAATATTTTTTATAGGATATTTAGCATTTATAATTTCTTTTAAAACATTTCTTCCATATACATACATTATTTTCTCTCCTTTAATGCTTCTTTTGAAATTTCTAAAATTTCATTTAATCTATAATAATCTTTTTTTAGAAATAAATATCCAATTACAGTTTCAAAAGCAGTTGATTTTCTGTAATTAATATCATTTCCTCTTTTTTTTGCACCCTTAGAGTTTAAACCTCTTTTGTATATATCTTTCTCTTCTTCTGAAAAATTTTCAAAAATTATATCAACTATTTTTGATTGAGAATTAGCACTAATATAATTTTTGCTTTCATTATGCAATTTTCCAGCTTTCTTTTTTCCGTTATCTATTATGTAATTAATAAAGTATAAATTTAAAACAGCATCTCCTATATATGCAAATGTATCAACAGGTACTTCTCGTAAATCTTTAATATTACTTTCAAATAATTTACCTAAACTATCAAGCTCACTCACAATAATTTATCTCCTTTCAAAACTCAATATCACATTCTCCGCCTTTATTTTTAATTTTTATCATTATGTCATTTAATGCTTTTTTTATAACTTGTATACTTTCATTCTCATCAAAATATGTAAAGATTATATTCAAAGGTTTAATTATTAGAAAATTATCAATTACTCTATCTAGAATTTCTATAGTATTGCCATTTAAAGGTTTTTTTATATTAATTTTGAAAACTCCATTTATATTTTGCACATCTATTATATCTTCAATATATTTATTTGTATCTTTTTTTACAGATTGATTATATAGATTTCTTATTTTTGATATTTTTATTTGACTATTACTTAATTTTTTTAAAGCATTTTCGACTTTTTCTTGGTTAATTGGTTTAATGATGAAATAATCAGCACCAAGTGTTAATGCATTAAATATATCTTTTTTATTATTTACAACGCTTATAATAATAATTTTTGAATTTGGAAATCTTTTTTTTAAAACCTTTAAAGCTTGTAATCCATCGGTTTTTTTTAACATTAAATCTAATGTCACAATATCAGGTTGTAATTCCTGATATATATCAACAATATTAAATATATCTTCTAATTCTCCAACAACTTCATGTCCCAAATTAAAAAATATTTTTTTTAAATTATCCCTTATTATTAAATTATCTTCAACTATCAATATTTTTCCCATAAATTCCTCCGATAGAGTAAGTTTTAGGTATTAAAAATTCAAAACAAGTCCCCTTATTTATTTTAGAATGAATTAGAATTTTCCCATTAATTTTTTCTATAATACATTTTACCGCAGCTAAACCAATGCCTCTTCCCGAGAATTCATCAGAATATTTAGATGTAGTGAAACCATCTTCTAAAATAAAATCTAATGAATCATAGTTGGACTCAATTCCCTTACCATCATCACATATCTTTATATGAACATATTTCTTATCCTCAAAGATATCGATGTTTATATTTCCACCAAAACTTTTATTTAATTTTAATCTTTCACTTGGTGGTTCTATACCATGAACTACAATATTTCTAAAAATATGAATAAGAGATTTACTGAAGGTGTATAAATAATCTGGATCAAAAATAATATTTGAATTAATATTTATATTAAAATTATCAATTTTTTTATCGAATTTTTCAGCAAGCTCTATAGTATATTTTTTATACATATTAAAAATATTTTTAAAATCCATATAATACATTTTTTTTATTTCGTAAATCAATATATCCGAAAACTCATTCTGAATATTATTTTTAATTAAATTTTCTAATTTGATTAATTTGTTTTTATCTATCCAAATCATATCATTGTTTAAAAACTCATTTCCTAATGTATTTGATATTATTTCTATTTCATAATTTAAGTAAGATTCTAAATTTCTTTTTTTTATGAATTTTTTTAAAACTTCTTTATCTTCAATATTAGATTGTTTTAAAATATCAAGATCATCCTCTAATTTATTTAATTTTTGAGAAAATTTAATCATATGCCATTGTAGAAAGATACCTTTGTAAGTATGTATTTTTTTATAAAAAATAGAAATAAAATCTTCTATAGTATATTTTTCAATATCTAAAAAAACATCTTTATTTACATAATTTATATAATCATCTATATATTTTTTTATTAAATCTCTATTTAATAATACATTTAAAAGCATTTTTGTATTATTTTTTTCTTCTTCTAATTGCTTTTCTAATTGTTTTTTTTCTGTAATATCATTAATAATACACATTATTTTTTTCTCATTTTTTATATTTATTATTTTGTATTTTATTTTTAATATTCTATTATCTTTTTTGATTTCTTGCGGTAAAAGTTCTAAATAAATATCATCTTTTTCAGAATCTGAAAAAATATGCTCTAATATTCTTTTTTCGATATCATAGTTTGATTCAAAAAGTAATTCTAAAATATTTAATTTTTCAATGTTATTAGTATTAAAAATATTTAAACATTCTTGACTATATTCACTATCAATTAAAAAATCTTTTCCAAAGGTTAAAAAACCTTCGTCTGAGCTATCTAATAATATTTTTAATTGTTTTTTTGTTTCATTTAAAAGCTTATAATTAATATCGCTTATTTTTCCAATTTTTTTTGTTTGTTTTAATAATGATTTATAACTTTTAATTAATGAAATATATTCTATATATAACTCATTGAAAGATAAATTATCTTTTTGAGAGAATTTCTCATGATAATTCAATATATTCATTTCATTAGAAAAAAGATTTTCATATATATCCATCATTAATCCCCCGATTAATATTTTATTTTTTAATTAAATTAAATGGGATACTTAAATCTTCCATAAAATTTTCTGCTATTTCGTATGAAAATTCATCATCTTCATCATAATACCAAATTATTTTGACATTTTTATTATTTTTATATGCTTCTTCTAAAAGATCTAAAATAAACATTATAGACTTTGTACTGCTAGTATTTAAATAATTTACATCAAATTCAAAAACGATTTCATCATCGTGATTTTTTTTAAAAAAATTTTCCAACCATTCAAATATTGGTTTATAAAATTCAAAGGAATTTTCCGGATAAGAATCTCCTTTTAAAGATAATATTCTTTTATCGGGATCAAAATTTATTTCAGGTGTTGATTTGGATGGTTTTATGTATAATTTCTCCATATTCTATCCTCCCTTATACTTTTACTATTAATACAAAATAATAGTATTTTTCATTAAGTTTAATGAAATCATATTTAAATTTATCACAAGAACGTTTTGCCATTTCCAATAACCCAAGTCCAGCGCTACCGTTTTCATTGTATATATGATTTTTCAATTTTTCTTTATATATTTTTTTTATTTCATTTTTGTTGAGAGAATTTATTTTTTCTAGTTTATTTTTTAATTCTAACATATGTTCTTTTTTTATTGTATTTCCGGAGCAAATGAAATAATTATTATTATCTTTTCCTATTAGTATTATAGAATCAGATATATTTTTTTCAACATCTGACAATACTTTTTCATAATTTTTAATATTTTGACTTTGTTCTATAAAAACTGAAAAAACGCTATTCGCGCTAAAGTCCATATTCTCATCTTTTTTTAAATGCTCCCTTAAAGCATTTCCTATTTCCTCAATAATTCCCTGTGAAAAAGGACCAATAAAACTTATTAAAATATCATTTCCCTTAATATGATTTTTCAAATCTAAAATAACATTTGGGTTCAATTTTATCACCTCTCATATTTTAAATCCTAAAACAGTTATATCATCTCTTTGCTCTTCACCGCTCATATATTGCTCTATTTTTTCTTTGAAAATCTTTTTTTGTATATCCATAGGTTTATTATGAACATTTGATATGATTTTCAAAAAATTCTTTCTTCCAAATCTTTTATTTTCAGTGTTATTTTGATCTTCATAACCATCTGTTGCTAAGTAAAATGACATATCTTCCTCTAATTCAATAATATGATCTATATAGTCATAATCTATTTTTGAACGTTTATATCCTATTCCTTGAACATTACCTTTTATTCTTGTTATTTCATAATTTTTATTTGTAAAATATAATGATATTCCAGCACCGCTATATATTAACTTATTTTTATTTATATAACAAATTCCTATTTCTAGCCCATCATCTACTCTGTAATCTTCAATTTTTGAGTTTAAAGTTTTTTTAAATAAAATATTTAACTCTTTTAAGATTTCAGAAGGTTTTCTAATATCTTTATTGTCTGTTATTCTGTTTAACAATGAATTAACAGTCATGGTCATTAAAGCTCCGGGCACTCCGTGACCTGTACAATCTATAACAGAAATATAATAAGATCCATCATCTAATTCTTTGAACCAATAAAAGTCTCCACCAACAATATTTGCAGGTTTCCAATATACAAAAAAATCTTTTAATTTCCTTTTAAGCAGCTTATCTGAAGGTAAAATAGAGTCTTGAATATGCTTGGCGTAATATAGACTATCCATAATCTTTTTATTTTTAATTTCTAATTCTATATTTCTTTCTTCAATAACTTTTTTTAGATTTAAATTTGTATATACTATACTTTGAATATGTAAGAATGCTATTAACAATATTAACAGAATTATCGAGTTTGAAATTGCTCCTTTTATAACTGGAGAATTTATTTCCCATTTTTCAACCATTGTTATAACATACCAGCCAGTAGATGGTAATTTTGTATAAGCGATATAATAATCTTTATCGTTGTATTTAAATTTTGTAATTCCATTATTTTTTTTCAAAATACTTAAATCATTAAAAAACTTTTTATTTATGTAATCTAAATTCTTATGAAGTATAACAATACCTTCTTTGTTAATTACAAAAGATTGACCAGTTTTATAATTTATCTCGTCGTTAATTAAATTTACAAAATCTTTTATTGAGCAATCAATAGAAAGAACACCTATAACTTCCCCATCTTTTATAAGTGCTTTTCCTGTTGATATTAACCATTGTTTGCTAGTATATTCTCTATATGGTGTGCCAATATATACGGAATTAGGGTTTTTAATGCCTTCTAGATACCAAGGTCTAATAGTTGGATCGTATTCTTCAGGAACTTCCCAATTATCAATAATAATTTTTTTATTTTTATACCCAGGATATATAAACTCAATATTTTCATTTGATTCCCGATAATTTTTTAATATTTCTAATACTTTTTTTTCGCTTTCCTTAGATATATATGCATTTAAAAAATCAGAATCTTTTGAAAACGTTTCAGCTATATTAATTAATTCTGTGAAGTAATCATTTATAAATGTTGCAATTACAGAGTTTTCGCTTTTAATATAATCTTGAGATTTTGTTAAATTTGTATTATAATAGTATATAATAGAATTAACACTAATATATATAACAAATATAAAAGATATAATCAAAGCGTAGTTTAGAAGCTTATTTTTTTTCATAATTCACCTCACATGTTATTACTATTTAAATATATTATAACAAAAAAACATGAAATTTTGGAGGAGAGATAATGAATAGAAAAAGAGATGTGTATTATTGGCAAGAAAGAAGTGTTACAAAATATTTAAAAAATGAATGGGTTGAGCATGCTGTTTTTAAAATTAATTCACAAGGTATTGAAGGTATAGGAGCGGGCACTCCAAATCCTGATTATGGCGAAACTTATAAAACAACAATGGCAATTATAGAGAAAATGCGTAAATTAACAGAGAATTGGGAAGATTTAAATGAATATGCTGAGTTTGAAAAAGAAATGAATAATATCGTTAAATTTGATATGTCTTCAAAAACAGCTGTGGAAATAGCGATAGCTGATTATATATTAAAATCAAAAAATATAGATTTGGCAAAGATATTATTTTCAAAAAGATTAATGAATGAAAATATGATAAAAGTATATGTGTATAGTAATATGGATTTTAATGTGTTTAATGAAGTAGAATGTGGCAGTATTTTAAAAATAGAATTTTTAGAAAAAGTTGATATTAAGGAATTAAATGAATTAAAAGAAAAAATAAAAGGATATAATATATGGATAGATTTTAAAGGCTTGTTTGATCATTATGAAATGAGGAGGGTATTGAATTTATTAAAAGATTTAAAAATAGTAGCCTTAGAACAGCCTTTGCCAGTTGGAAATGAATTAGCGGTAAAAGATATAATGTATAAATATCCTATTTTTTGGGATGAATCATTTAAAAATTTAAATGATATCCTAAGGTTAAAAGATTATTCAACAGGGCTTATATTTGAAATAACGAAATTTGGAGGATTAATAAAAACATCGGAATATTTGAATTTAGCAAGAGATATTGGTTTAGAAACTGTAATATCCTCTAGAATAGAACATCCTATTACTTTAAATTGGGCAAAAAAAATAATGAATTCTTTTAATTACGCTGATCTTGATTATAGTCATTATATAATTAAAACATCTAAATAAATAACATAAATAAGGAATCTTGAGGATTCCTTATTTTTTTGCGGATTTTTATTAATAAATTTATATAATAATTAATAATTAGTAATAATTAACATTAAAAATAATATATAAAATTTTTTGATTTAATGTAATGTTGTATAATTGTATTGCAACAAAACTATTACATTTATATTAGGAGGGGTGATTATGAAAAAGAGTATTTTAATTGTTGGTTTTATTTTATTATCCTTTTTATTAGTAAGTTGTTTGCCAAAACCTCAGGAAACTACTACTCTTGAAGATGGTTATTATTTATATTTTTCTAATAGTGAATGGGATTTTGACTTAATACCAGAGTGGAAATTTGTTCAACAAGATGATGGTACATATAAGCTGGAAATTCCTGCATCAGATTTAGTTGAAAATGTACCAGCACCAACAAATAATGAAAAAGTTTGGTGGTGGAAAGTTGTTCAAATTACTGGAGATAGTTCAATCGCATATGGAGGATTTGGAGAATTTGATCCTAGTGTTCCTATAGATCCAGATGTTGTAGAAAATATGGATAAAGTAATTTTCTATTTTGATCCTTCAGCTGATACTACAACAGATCATAAAACTATAGCAGGTGTAATGGGTGATAATACAAAAGATGCATCTCCAATATATTTTGTAGGATCTCCTACAGAATGGAGTTTTGTTGAAATGACAAATGGGATATATGAAACAGAATTATCTACAAAAACAATATTTGGTCCTAAAAATCCATTGGAGTTTAAAATAGGAATTGGTCTAAATCATTGGCCAAATAACGCAGAAGAAAATCCATTTTTATTTGCAGAGAATCATTATTATGGAACAGGTAATAATTCAAAAGCATTTGAAGAAGGAAAATATACTATGGGTGCAAAGGTTACATTCGATCCACACTTTTCAAAAGTAACAGTAGAGCCTATAGAAGAAATTCCATATATATCTGAAGTAATATCAGATATAGATGCTAATCAAACAATAGAAGCTTCTTCTGTTGGTATTGTAAATTATGTATTTAGTTCATACGTATTTATTCAAGATGATACTAAAGGTATAGAAGTTTATAAACCATTTAATATAGCTGATTTAAAAATAGGAGATTTAGTATATGTAGAAGGAGAAGCAAAATATTATGAAAATTCATCTACAAAAGTTTACGAATATAATATAAACAATTCAGCTTCAGTAACAGTATTAAAAAGAGATATTGAATTGAAACCTGAAGAGATTACAGGAATGGAAATTAAAGATAAGTGGGATTATTATGGGAAATTAGTAACCTTTAAAGGAATATGTACAATTTCTGATGATGGTTTTGGCAATGCATCATTCTTATCAAATGGCGCTACAATAGTTGTAAAAAATTATACATCAACAACATTTGAAATAGGAGCAGAATATAATATTACTGGTGTAATAATGTATAATTATGATCAATTAAAAGTAGTACCAAGAGATGAAAATGATATTGCTGCACCAGGTCAAATAATTATAGATGGAGATTTAAGCGATTGGACAGATTATGCTACTAAAACTATTACAGAAGATGCAACTGATGATAGTAAATGGGGAGAGGCAAATGATGTAAATTGGGTAGGTGTAGCTAATGATGATGAATATTTATATATTGGAGCAAATTATAAAGCATCAAATAATGGATTTATAATTTATTTCTCTAAAGTAGGAGAAACTGGTGGAGCTACTGATATGAATTTTGGAGCTTGGAATAGAGTGATACAAACTCAAGACGGAACACCAATTCATTTCTTTGTAGCTGCATGGGAACATAATGATCCAGAATTATGGACTGTTGATAGCACTACAACCAAGACAAAACATGATGATTATATGATATTAAAGAATAATACAGATCCTATAATGGAAGTTAAAATAAAATTATCAGATTTAGGATTAAGTATTGGAGACAAAATTAAATTTGTTGGAACTATAGTTGGAGGTGATGGATCATCATCACCAGATACTATACCAGATAATACATATCCGGATAATTGGGATTGGAATATTCCATTGACAATAATAAATATGTCAGAACATATTATTCAATAAAAACTCCCCACCTCTTTTGAGGTGGGATTTTTAAAAGAATGGAGGTGATGTTTTTGAAAAAGATTGTATTATTAATTTTAATAATTTCTTTGATGTTAATTTTTTCAGGATGTATGATGAAATTATTGAATTTGTCTATTCCAGAAGGTATATATGTAGGTTATGACGGAAATAATTGGTTGCAAACAGATAATAAAAATATTGTAGAAAATAGCAAATTTATATATGATGAAAATTTAAAATTATATAAAGTTACTATAGATGCTTCTAAAATAAATTTTAATGAAGTAGATAATGATGGAAACAAATTTTATATAGGATATTATAAGGTATTTTATGTAAAAAATGATGGGAATATTGTTTCTGATTCTATTCCTGTTTTAAAATCCGGTTTATTAGATAATCAAATAAATATTTATTTAGATGTTGATAAATTATCTAATGGTAAAGGTGTAGGAGTTGGCGATGATACAAAGTTAAACATGAATTGGTATGTAGCTGGTAGCTTTAATAATTGGACACCAGAACAAATGAATAAAGTTTCTAATCATTTTGAAATTGAAATAAATAAAGAATATAAAAAAGGAGAAAATATTGAATATAAAATTCCTGCTTCTACAACCTGGAAACCATGGCAAATGATATTTAATGGAGAAGTATATTCGGATTCATCACAAAATCAAATATATACTTTTAAAAATGATGTGACAGGGTTTATAATAAAGTTTTTTCCGTTGATAAGTTATGTAGAAATTGAAGAGTTGAAAGTTGGTGATTCACAATGAAAAAAATATATATAATTTTTTTGTTATTAAGTTCAATAATAGTTTTTTCTGATGTTCAAATTAATGGAAATTTAGAATCATCATGGACATATACCTTAGAATCATCTCCTGCACAATTCTATTATAATGGTCTAAAATTAGATTTGTATATTAAGCCAAATGATTCAAATTTTTCTGGTGAATTAAATTTAAATAAAGGTAGTGATGATAAATATTATATAACAGATGGAGAATTTGAGTTTAAATTTGATTCAAATATTTTCAGAACACTTTTGAAAAAGAAAAGTGTCAACACAACAGATTGGTTAAATGCATTTAATAATGAAAAAATAGGTGCAGTAAATGGATTTATATTTAAGGTCGATCTGCCCATATTTCGTGCGGAAAATTTTTTAGTAAAAAAAGATGATTCGTCTTCATCACTTTTTATTTCTCATTTAAGAGGAATACCTTTGGGAAATTTCTATTATAGTTATATATATTCCAGAGAATATTTTACAAAATATATATATTATGATTGGAGATTATTTGATTTCAATTTAAATTTAGATAATACACAATTTTTTGGAGAATTTGGATATTCATATGATAAAGGAGAAAAGTATTTAGATAATAATTATTTAGTATTTTTAGGTAATAGAATTATTTTCAATAATATTAATAATGCTTTTTACTTAAAATATTTATCTTTTGGTTATAAAAAAGATTATTTACCTGATAGTTTTTCCAATAGCATTAGAAATGAATTAAATATTGGGAATCTGAACATTACACTTGAGGGATATTATAATTTTCCTGGCTTTTCTTTAGAATATTTAAAAAGTTATTTATTTCTAAATAACTATAATTATCTATACATAGGGGTTCCTTTTGAAAGCAATAAATATGACTTATATGATTCAGAAATTTTTTTAAATATTCCATTGAAAATATTAGGGAATGTAAATATTTCAATTTATAAACATGGATTAGAAGATAATTGGATGAATATAAAAAAATTCAGAGAATTTTCAATTTCTTCTAATATAAATGGGAATATATTTGGATATTATTATAATCTATCGTATATTTTTGGTAATAATGCTGTGAATATAGAAAATTCAACTGTTTATAATGGAGGTTTTTCAGAAGTATTATATGGTACATTATCAAAATCTTTTGGTAATTTTAATTTTTTTGGAAAAGGTATGTATATTTATGGTGTAATAGAAAGGTATAAAACATTATATTTAGAAACAAAATATACAGGATTTTCTAATATGGAATTGTTACTAAGTTTAGGAGATGGGAATTTTGGTGCTTCAAAAGAATTTAAGAAACAAATCTCTTTAACTGTTAGAACAGGATTTTAGGAGGTGTTTTAATGAAAAAAATAATAATATTATTAGCTATATTAACAGTATCAATTGTCTCTTTTTCAAAAGTTTATATTTATAATAATAATGTAGTTTTTGAATTTAAAGACCTTACAGCTTCAAAAGTTTTTTTAGCAGGATCATTTAATAATTGGGATCCAAGTGCTCATCCGATGGAAAAAAGTAAAAATGGATTGTGGAAAATTATGTTGAAATTAGCACCTGGAGATTATCAGTATAAATTTGTGGTTAATGGAACTGATTGGAAGGAAGATCCAGATGCTCCGGGATATACGCCAGATGGCTTTGGTGGAAAAAACGGGGCATTTTCATTAATTTTAGAAAATGGAAAATTAAAGATAGAAATACCTGAAAAACAAGAAAGCGGTATATTAAGTGGGTCATATGCCTTTGATTTGAAATCAAAATTTGATATTGAAAAATATTCATTAAAAAATCCTGAAGTTGTACATGAATTTAATTTAATTATTAATCCTAAAAAAACCGGCATGAATTTAGAAGCTGTTTTAAAAGCAGATAACAATAATTGGCAATTAGAATTATCTTCTTTAAAAGCTGTATGGGAAAATTCTAATTTTAAATTTGGAATGTATAAGAATAAGGCTGTAAATGACTTAATAAATTTTAGTGAAAATATTGAAAAAGAAAATTCTGGCTTTTTTGGAGTATTTAAAACAAATTTTATCAATATAGGAATTGATGCTTATTCAAATAATAATGATCTAAATTATTTTTTATCAAGTAAATTATATTTAGAAAAATTTTATCTTACAGCATTATTTTCTCCTAAAACAAATACATCTCCAATGAATATATATGGAAGAATAGAAGCTAATGGAGTTGGTATAGAGTATAAATATACTGATAAACTAGAATATATTTTATCTGATTTTAGCGATGATAATATTCAAGTTAAATGGATTTATAGCTTTTTTAATGAAAATATATCATTAGAAGGGAATTTTTATAATTATTTGTCATTGTTAGTTGATTATACTTTGAAAAATAATACATATAAGTTAGAATTTGGAGCAAAATATGATATAACAAACGATGCAATGATTTTATTTGATATGCACTATGATAATTTAAACAACTTAGGCTATAAAATAGGATACGAATTAAAAAAAGAAAATATTTCTGTAAAATTCAAGTTAGGACATGATTTTGAGAATGATTTTGAAAATTACTATTTGTATATTAATGCTACTTCTAAATTTTAAAATCCTCCGCAAGGGGGATTTTTTGTTAAATTACTGTTATTTAATTTCTATAATATAATGAACATTTCTTTATTCCAAATTTATATGTTATAATTACTTTAGAAAAGAAAATTGGAGGTAAAAGAATGAATGAAAAAAAGGTTGTAAACCTTTTAGGTTTTGCTTCACGGATGCGGAAAATTATTTTTGGAAAAGATAACATTAAAGAATATATTAGAAATCCAAAAAGAAGAAAAAAGTTTATAATAATCGCATCTAATGTTGGAGAATCTGTAAAAGAAGATACAATAAAAAGATGCGAATCACATAAAGTCCCATATATATTGCTAAAAGAATATACAAAAGAGGATTTGGGACATGCTTTAGGCAAAGAAGAAATAAGTGTGGTAGGTGTTTTAGATGAAAATATAGTTAATGGAATTAAAGAAGTAGCGGATGCTGGAGGTGATTCAATTGTCTAAGACGCGAGTATATCAATTAGCTAAAGAATTCGGAATGCATGCTAAAGAATTATTAAATGAATTAAATGATTTAGGATATAGTTTAAAAAGCCATATGTCAACTTTAGAAGATGATGAAGTAGAAGCAATTAGGGAACTGTTTGAGGAGAAAAATAATGAAAAGAATGTTGAAAAGAAAAAAAGTGAACCCAAAGAAAAAAAGATAGAAAATAAAAATGAAAAAAAATCTAAAGAAATAAAAAAAGAAGAAGTAAAAAAAGAAGAAGAAATAAAAGAAATAAAAATATCTAAATCAGAGTTAAAATTGGATGTTTTAGCAAATAAATTGGGGAAAGGGCAAAATGATATAATAAAAGAATTTTTCTTAAAAGGTAAAATTCTTAGACCGGGTCAAATATTATCAGAAGAACAAGCAGAAGAGATTGCTATGATGTTTAATGCATTACTTGATATAGTAGATGAATCAGAAGAGATAAAAAACGAAGAAAATGTTGAATTAAGTGAAAAAATAGACCCAGAAGAAAAATTTAAAGAATTTTGGAAGAAAATATATGAAGAAAAATCTGATAAATTAACAATAAGACCACCTGTTGTTACTATAATGGGACATGTAGACCATGGTAAAACAACATTGTTAGATAATATAAGAAATACTAGAGTTGCAGAAAAAGAAGCCGGTGGAATTACACAGTCTATAGGTGCTTATCAAGTAAATTATGATGGTAAAAAAATAACATTTATAGATACACCTGGTCACGAAGCATTTACTGAAATGAGAGCTAGAGGCGCTCAAGCTACTGATATAGTAGTTTTAATAATTGCTGCTGATGATGGTGTAATGCCTCAAACAATTGAAGCATATAATCACGCAAAAAATGCTAATGTTCCAATAATTGTTGCGATAAATAAAATAGATAAGCCAAATGCTAACGTAGATTTAACAAAGCAACAAATGGTAGCAAAATTAAATCTTATACCAGAAGATTGGGGCGGAGATACAATTACAGTTCCAATATCTGCTAAATCTGGTCAAGGTATAGATGAATTATTAGAAATGATACTTTTAGTTGCAGAAATGCAAGAAATAAAATGTTACCCTGAAGGGTTAGCGAGAGGGGTTATTATTGAAAGTAGGTTGGATAAATTCTTGGGTCCTGTAGCAACGACTATAGTGAAAGATGGAAAAATAAAGGTTGGAGATTATTTTGTAGCAGGAAATACATTTGGTAAAGTTAGAAGAATGATAGATCCCAACGGTAAAAATGTTAAAGTTGCAGGTCCATCTGATCCAGTTCAAATTTTAGGATTTGAAGAAGTACCAGATATGCATTCTATATTATACGGAGTAAAATCATTACATGAAGCTAAAGATTATGTTGAAAAGAAAAAAGCTCTTGTAGAGAAAGTAGTGCAAAAAAGACATATAAGACTTGAAGATGCATTGAAAATGATGAAAGAAGAAGGAGAACAAAAAATACTAAACATCATTATTAAAGCTGATACATTTGGATCATTAGAAGCATTAAAAAATGCAATAGCAAAATTAGAAAATCCTGACATACAGCTACAAGTTATTCACGGTGGTATAGGTGCTATTACAAAAAGTGATGTTATGCTTGCAACAGCATCTGATGCTGTTATACTAGGATTTAGAGTTAAAGCTGATAGTAGTGCAGTAAAATTTGCAGAAAGAGAAAGAATTCAGATAAAAAGATATGATATAATCTTTAATTTAATAGATGATTTAAAGAAAGCATTACAGGGTATGTTAGAACCTGAAGAAAAAGAAGAAATCACCGGATCTGGTGAGGTTAAACAAGTATTCAAAATAAAAAAGGTTGGAACTATAGCGGGTATTCAATTAAAAGAAGGGTATGTTGAAAGAGATGGTTCAGTAAGATTATATAGACAAGGGAAACTTGTATATGATGGTAAAATAGAATCATTAAGACATTACAAAGATGAGGTAAAAAGAATAGAAGCGCCTAAGGAATGTGGTATAAAAATACTGAATTTTGATGATATTAGCGATGGCGATGAAATGGAATTTTATAAATATATTCAAGTTGAAAGAACCATTGAATTTGGAAAAAATGAATAATTTAAAAGGCTCGCTAATAGCGAGCTCCTTTTAATTTAAGGGGGATTAAAATGAATGTACCTTTGTCTTCTGCTAGTTTAACAAGTTTAGAAAAGAAAATACTAGATGAAATCTTCTCAAGTGAAAGATTGGCTTTAGGTTCTTATTTGAACAAATTTGAAAAAAGTGTTGAGAAATATTTCGGTGTTGAACATGCAATTGCAGTAAATAGTGGAACTTCTGCATTACATTTAATATTAAGATCTTTAAATATAAAAGAAAATGATGGGATGTTAGTAACGCCTTTTACTTTTATAGCTTCTTCAAATGTAGCTCTTTTTGAAAGGGCTCACCCGGTATTTATAGATATTGATCCAAATAATTATAATATTGATTTAGAAAAGATAGAAAAAAGTCTTAAAGATAAAAATCATCCAATTTATAAAAGAATAAAGAATTTAAATAATATAAAATTTTTTATGGGTGTTGATATATTTGGACAACCTTTAGATTGGGATAAAGCAATAGAAATATGTAAAAATAATAAATGGAAAATAATAGAAGATTCTTGTGAAGCAATTGGTGCAAAATATAAAAATAAATATGTAGGTACTTTTGGTGAGGCGGGGACATTTGCATTTTATCCTAATAAACAAATAACAACAGGTGAAGGCGGAATTATTATTACTAACAATGAAGAAATAAGTAAATTATGTAGATCAATGTCTAATCAAGGTAGAGGGGATTCTAATGAATGGTTAGAACATGTAAGATTAGGATATAATTATAGAATGGATG
The DNA here is from genome assembly GCF_011057715.1 of Marinitoga sp. 38H-ov. Lineage (NCBI taxonomy): Bacteria > Thermotogati > Thermotogota > Thermotogae > Petrotogales > Petrotogaceae > Marinitoga > Marinitoga sp. 38H-ov. The sequence goes on along the minus strand of NZ_LNGH01000008.1, from coordinate 56,914 downwards.
AATTATCAGCGGGACTTGGATATGCGCAAATGCAAAGGCTTGATGAAATTCTTGAAAAAAGAAATAATGTCGCAAATAATTATTTTGATTTATTTAAAAACGAAAAAAGAATAGTATTACCTAAAATAGAAAAATATACTACAAAAATGAGTTGGTTTGTTTTTGTTATTAGATTATCTTTAGATTGGATGTCGAATTTAATAGATATTCCTGATTATGTTAAAAATGTTGATTTACCTTTATATATTGAAAAAAATAATGAGTGGAAAAAAATATTATATAATATTAAAAATATTACATATAGTGTAATAGATGAACTTAATAAAAATGGTGTTCAGTCAAAAAATTATTTTTCACCAGTTCATTTGCAAAAATTCTATAGAGATTTGTATGGTTATAAAGAGGGGGATTATCCAGTTACAGAGCTAATATCTTCTTTAACTATAGCAATACCATTTTATACTGAAATTACTATACATGAACAAAAATATGTTGTTGAAATAATAAAAGACATATTAGATAAATTTGAGAAATAAGGTGACAGTATGAAAAGAAAGATTCAATTAATTATTATAGATTATATTATATTTTTTATTAGTTATATTATAGCTTTGTTTTTTAGATTTCAGACAGATATTATTGAAATACAAAAATACATATTACCAATAATGATCTTTCCTTTGGTAATGGTAATTGTATTATATTTCAATAAAATATATGATTATGTATGGAGATTTGCAACATTAAAAGAAATTAAACCTATAATTTATTCCTCTTTTTTGGGTTACATAATTAACTTTTTTATAATTGAAGGTTTAAGAAGAACATTGTTTTCAAATTTAATTATTCCAATAACTGTAGGATTTATTACAGCGCTATTAGGTTCAATTCTTATTATTTTTAGTAGAGTATGGTGGTTTTCAAAAAATAACGAAAAAAATATAATTAATGTAAAAAATAATATTAGTAATAATGTAAGTAAAAAGATATTAATTGTTGGAGCTGGGGATGCAGGGGTAGAATTGCTAGAAGAATTTATAAAACATCCATTATATGGGAAAGTAGTAGGATTTTTAGACGATGATGAATCTAAAATAGGTAGAAAAATAAGAGATGTTAAAATATTAGGAAAAACCTCGGAAGTTATGAAAATTGTAGAAAAATATTCAATTAACGAAGTTATTATAGCAATACCATCTGCGACTTCAGAACAGTTAAAGAGAATTATAGATAATATTGATACCAAAAAGGTTAGATTAAAAACATTACCAGGGATTTTTGAAATATTAAATAATAAGGTGTCATTAGGATTTATAAGAGATGTAAATATAGAAGATTTACTTGGTAGAAAGGAAATTAAAGTAAATTTTGATGAAATAAAGTATTATATAACGGATAATAAAGTGTTGGTTACTGGTGCTGGAGGAAGTATAGGTTCTGAAATATGTAGACAAGTTGCTGCGTTAAACCCTAAAGAATTATTAATTTTAGGAAGAGGAGAAAATAGTATATTTAATATATCAAAAGAGTTAAATGAAAAATTTCCAAATTTAACTATAACTGAAATTATTGGCGATATTACAAATGAACATAGGATAAAAGAGATATTTAATATATTTAAACCTGATGTGGTTTTTCATGCAGCAGCTCATAAACATGTTCCATTAATGGAAAAGAATCCATCAGAAGCTTTTAGGGTAAATGCATATGGAACATATATTTTAGCTAAGAATTCAATTGATAATAATGTGAAAAGATTTATTTATATATCAACAGATAAAGCAATAAATCCAACATCAATAATGGGAACTTCAAAGAGATTTGGAGAAATAATAATAAGAGCTTTAGCTAAGCAATCAAGTACGAAATTTGGGATTGTTCGATTTGGTAATGTTTTAGGAAGCAGAGGAAGCGTAATTCCTATTTTTCAAGAACAAATAAGAAAAGGTGGTCCAGTTACAGTAACTGATCCAAGAATGAAAAGATATTTCATGACAATACCAGAAGCTGTAGCTTTAGTGTTGCAAGCCGGATCATTTGCTAATAATGGTGAAGTATTTGTGTTAAATATGGGAGAGCCTGTATTAATTGACAAATTAGCTAGAGAAATGATTAAGCTTTCAGGATATATTCCAGATCAAGATATAAAAATAGTATATACTGGTATTAGACCAGGTGAAAAATTATATGAAGAATTATTTTTAGATTCAGAAGAGTTTATAAAAACTGATAATGAAAGGATATTCATCTTAAAAGGAAATGATATTATAGAATTAAATCAGTTAAATAAATTAATAGAAGATATATCTAAAGGATTCAAAGAAAATGATTTTGAATTATTTAATAATTTAATTGAAAAATATATACCAGAAGCTACGTCAAAAATAAAAAAAGATATAGCATATTGAGGTGAATTATGGGGAACTACTTAATTATATTCATGTTATCAATAATAATAACATATATAATGATTCCTATAGCAAAAAAGTTAAGGGTTGTAGATAATCCGGATAATAATTTAAAAATTCATGATGATGCTATACCGTATTTAGGTGGTGTGGCTATATATTTATCTAGCATATGGTTTATAGAGGATATTAGATTTATTATTTTTGGAACATTAATGCTTGTTTTAGGATTATTAGATGATATAATGAATATCTCTCCAAGATTTAGATTAATTAATGAGTTTATAGGGGTTGTATTGACATTATTACCATTTTATAACTCTCTTGGAATAATTTATTCAATTATTTTAACAATTTTAGGTGTAACATTAATTAATGCAGTAAATATGATAGATGGAATGGATGGAATTTGTGGAGGTAATACATTATTTGTAATATTGTTTTTAAGTATAATTTCAAATCATTTAAATTATATTTATATTGTAGTAGCTATATTAGGTTTTCTTTTATTTAATTTTCATCCAGCAAAGATCTTTTTAGGAGATGCAGGGTCCTATTTTTTAGGATATACTATTTTTTATTTAACAGTTATAATGACATCTAATCATGGATTTGGTGGATTTTCCATATCAATAATAGTTTCAGCTTTATTTTATACAGATTTATTTTTTAGTTTTTTAAGAAGAGTTTTGAATAATAAATCTCCATTTTTTGGAGATAGAGACCATATTTATGATAAAATAAAAAGAAGATACAATATATCCGTTAAAAAAACAGCTATGATGACATATACTTTTTCATTTTTATTTGGTATAATAGGTATTATTAGTTGGGATTATCCTTATTTGGGTTTAACTTTAGCATTGATTGAATTTTTATTTTTAGGAATATATTTTAAATTATATTCCTATAATATTTAATGGAGGTAAAATATGGCCTTACTAAAAGGTATAGATGATTCTTATTTTGAATTGACCCCTAGAGTAATAAAAAAATTTTGGTTTACTGATTCGATAGATGAGGATGTTGAAGAAAAATATATATTTGAAGTTAAAGCTAAAACAGGGGATTTTATTTGGCATCCTAATGAATTTAGCGTTGAATTACCTGATTCAATAGATGTTGAAATGGAATATATGCCAACATTATTAACTATTTTTAGACTAAATAAATTTTTTAATAATAAAATGAAAAGCATTTTTTCATTTTTATCTACAGATTCTCTAATGCTAACCGAAAGTATTATAAGTCACGAATTAATGGTTTATACAATAAATGAAAGTGTTGATTTTTCAGCAATATATATAAATAAATCTGGTAGATATTATGAACATCATTTTATATTTTCTAGATATGATTATCAAAGTGTTTTTGATATAAGTATTAAAACTACAATGTCTGAAATAAAAAAGTTTTATAAAACTTTAATAAATGAATTTAATAGATTTAGATTAAATGTTTTACCAGAAATAATTAATCAAGAAGCTTTTTTAAAACATATATCAGAAAAAATTAAGATAGTTGATTTTAATGAATTGAAGAATATAGAAGATAATATTTTTCAATTATATAATATAAATAATATTGACCAAAATATTTCATTAAGCAATTCTGAAGAGGCTTTAAAATCTTTTACTAATTTTATTGGGGAAATGAAAAAGCATAAAAATGATGAAGAAAACGAAGATGACGATGTTGATATTGAAATATTCATGGAAGAAGATGAAGAAAATGATGAGAATGAAACATTATGGGAAATTATAGATGAGATAGAAGAAGAAATAAAAAATATGTTAGAGAGTGAAGATATTGAAAATGAATATATATTAACTAAAGAAGAAAAAATAGAAAGTATATATGAAGAAATTCAAAAAAGTTATGAAGTATTTAATAAAAAAGTGTTAGAAGAAGATGATGAAAAAAGAGAAGAAAAATTGTTAAAAAGTTTGATATTAATATATGGAATAGAAACCATCTATGAATTAAAAAATAAATTGAAAGATGATTTTAAAAATATAAATATAGAAAAAATTTTAGATGATTATTTAAGAAACTCCGATGAAGGTATTGTTATGGAGTATAAGAAATGGTATAGAAAAATAATTAGTAAGTTAGGAAAAAATTTGAACCAAATTATATAACCCCAGTAATGGGGTTATTTTTATTTGATATTTTTTTCACAGGAGGTATATAAATGGCAACTAGGAGTTTTTTTACTAAAGATGAAATTTCATCATCAAATCCTATTTTTTCTAGAATCAGAACCACTATTGAAACAGCATTTTATCGAAATAATGTTGTAAAAGTAGATTCTCCCAAAGAAGCATATAAATTAGCAAAAAACTCTCCTGGAACTATTATCACAGATATTAATGTGTATAAACCGGAATTATTAGCTTTAGATGAAGGAACAAAAATTCTTATATTTAATGATGGCGCTATTACTGGCAGATATGCTGCTGGTAGGAGAATTATTGGCGAGCCTGGAGTAGATGAAAATAAATATGCAGAAATAATTAGAGAAGCAGTATATAATACAAGATTTAAAAAAATGTATCATGCTATATCTTTTACAGGATTGCATGAAGATTTTATTGTAAAAAACCATTTATTAATCCCCGAAGGACATGAAAATATATTATACAATTGGTTATTAAATTTTCAACCTTTAACAGTTGATTTTATTAAAATTTATGAAAAGTCAAGAATGTTAAATGAAGGGGATATTTATATTTTCTCTGATCCTGATTGGAAACATCCGGATTTTCCATTAGGATTATCATTTTTTGATCCTCAACATAATTGTGCTGCAATATTAGGTATGAGATATTTTGGAGAGTTTAAAAAAGGGACATTAACTCTTGGATGGGGAACAGCTAATAGAAATGGTTATGCTTCTTGTCATGGAGGATTGAAAAAATATACTTTAAAAAACAATGAAACTTTTGTAGCTGCTTTTTTTGGATTGTCAGGTTCAGGAAAATCTACATTAACTCATGCAAAACACAATGGAAAATATAATATAACTGTTTTGCATGATGATGCGTTTATAATATCTATGGCAGATGGTTCAACAATTTCACTGGAACCCTCTTATTTCGACAAAACATCTGATTATCCAGCAAATTCAGAAGATAATAAATATCTATTAACTATTCAAAATTGTGGAGCAACTCTTGATGAAGAAGGCAGAGTAATTCCAGTTACTGAAGATATTAGAAATGGAAATGGAAGAGCATTAAAGTCAAAATTATGGTCTCCTAATAGAGTATATAAGATTGAAGAACCAATAAACGCAATATTTTGGTTAATGAAAGATCCAGTATTGCCTCCAATTGTTAAAGTTAATGATCCTATTTTAGCTTCAACATTAGGAGCAACATTGGCGACAAAAAGAACATCTGCAGAAAAACTAGCAGATGGAGTAGATCCAGACGCGTTAGTGTTTGAACCATATGCAAATCCATTTAGAACATATCCTTTATCTGAGGATTATTATAGTTTTAAAAAATTATTTGAAAAAGGTGTTAGTTGTTATATATTAAATACAGGATATTTTCTAAATAAAAAAATAACAAAAGAAATTACATTATCATCTATAGAATTAGTGGTTGAAGGTAAAGCAGAGTTTAAAAAATGGACAAAAAATATTGATATAATTGATATTGAAGGGTATATTCCCAATATGGAAGATAAAGAGTATGTGAATAATTTTGTGAAATCTATGAAAAAAAGATTAGAATTTATAATATCTCGTGAAACTGAAAGAGGAGGAATTGATAAACTTCCTTCAGAATGTAGCGAATCTATAGAAAGTATAATAGAAATGTGCAAGGAAAATAAAAAAGATTTATTGGAGGTATAATGGAACCACTAGCTATATATATAACATTTACAAATTTTTTTACAAGTTTTTTTAAATCATATTTTAAACCATTAATTCCATTTTTTATGGAATACTTTAATGTAAATGAACCAAAAATATTTGTAATGATGGCGTCAATTTTGACGCTATTATCTTCGTTTAGTCAAGTTTTTTTTGGTTATATTGCAGATAAATCAAATAAAAAACTACAATTTTTATATTTATCAGTAATTATAACAATGGTACCTATATTGTTTTTAGGTTATGTAAAAAACATATGGTTATTATTTTTAATTTTCTTAATTGGATATTTGGGGAGTGCTGCCCAAGAACCTTTAGGTGCAGGGATTAGTGGAACTATTGGCAAAGAAAAAAGTACCACCTTAGCAATTTTTATGGTTGGAGGAACATTTGGTTACGCACTAGGTCCTATATTTATTACATATTTTGTTAGTAATTATAATTTAAAAAATTCAGCATATATAGGATTGATTGGAATTGTTATATACACAATTTTATTTTACTTTGCATTTAATTATTTTAAAACACATAAATATTTAAAACCAAAAGTTAAAAAAGGTAGATTTTTTGAAAGTTTTAAAGGTTTTAAATATATTGCGCCAATATGGTTTTTAACTATTCATAGGGCGTTTATTAGCATTATGTTTAGGTCATATGTTCCAATAAAATCTAGAATGTTGGGTTATGATTTGACTGTAGGAGGATTATTAGTAACATTAGGTTTTTTAGCAGGAACATTTTCTAATTTGCTAGGTGCAAAATTAGAGGAAAAAACAAGCGTAAAATTCGTTAATTTATTGTATTTTTCAGCATTTTCAATATTAGTATTTTTATTTACTATATCAACAAATATATGGGTTTTAGCTATTTCATATATATTAGCTGATGCGTTTATGTTTTTAACGATGTCAGTAAATGTTCATTATGCACAACAATTATTACCTGATAACAAAAGTTTTGCATCTGGAGCTTTAATGGGTTTCACTAGAGCAATGGGGAATGTTTTAATTACTATATATTCTTTCTTTTTTGGAAACAATGTACAGTTTATTTTAAATAGCTTATGGATATTTGGAATATTCGGAATATTATTAACAATTTTTTTAATAAAAGAGCAGGCTATTTAGCCTGCCTTGTCTTTAAACAACTGGATTTTCAGGAATTATTAATTCTTTGTTAGCTTCAGCAACTTCAGGAGTTGCAGGAACAAGTTCAGTTTTTACAAGTTGTTGTAAATATTCTTTTATTGATAAATCCCAATATTCTTTAGTTACATAATAAACTTTAGCGCCACCGAGTTCATGTTGTACATCTGGCCATGGATATGATGGTTGTGCCATTCCTAAACCCCATCTTTTCCATCCGTTATAACTTTCATATGTTGCCCACCATTCTTTTGCACCTAATTTTTCAAATGCATATTTTGCTTTAGCATAATACATAATAGCTCCAACTCTTAAACCTCTAACAAATGCCATAGAATGAAGACTAATATGAATTCCATTATTCATAACTCTAGCATTTGCAAATCCTGCTAATTTACCATTAATTGTACCAATCATGAAATATGGATCTTTTAATCTATTTCTATACCATCCTAATAATTCTCCATATACCCTTACGCCAACTATATCATAGAAATCATGATCAACATCTAATAATTTTTTTACAAATGGTAATAATTCAGGAACTTCTTCTTTTTTAAGAGGTCTTATATATAAATAACTACCATCTTTTAATTTAGCCATTTCAGGTTCATATGGTGGTAATTTTAATGATGGACCAGATAATAATGGTTCAATTTCTCTAGCATCAAATGTTAATTTTTCTTGAGATACTTTTTCTGGTAATTCTTTCCACATAATTTTCCCTCCACTATATATTTTATTTTTAATATAATTTTTTCAAACAATATTTTTAATATTATTTAATATAAATATTATTCAATTTCAAATGCTGCTACACGAGCAATACTGGATTCACCATCTACTAATCTCCATGGGAAAATACCAATATACATTCTTCTATTTAATACTTTATCTATATCTCCACCAAGATTTTCAGCGTGAAGAATTAAATGTGGGAATAAATCAATATGCATTAATTGATATGTCTTATGATCAAAATATTCATCTAATGGTTTTCCATATTTCTCTCTAAAATGTTTATCTGCCATAGCAGCAAATTCTGGCCTATATTCTCTTAAAATTGTATTCATAGGGTGATCAGCCGAACCGCAGTCTACACCAACCCATTTAATTTCCATTTCTTTTAACCAGTCAGCAAATCTTTGATCTGGTCCTGGATGGAAATAATAATATTTATTTTCATTTGCTTCTGGTTGATCCCAAGCATATTTATGATACCCTGTATTAATAATTATGATATCTCCTTTTTTTATTTCAAGATTGTTTTCTTTAGCAACTTTTAATAATGTTTCAGGTGTATATATATCAAAATCTCCTACTTCTTTTGAAATATCTAAAATAACGCCTTCATGGAATAAATAACCATCTAATGGCAATGAAGCTATATCTCTTCCACCTGTCATAAAATGTCTTTGACCATCTAAATGAGTACCGTTATGCATACTTGTTTGTACTATTTGTCCATTTACCCTTTGAAGCATCATTCTTTTAAAATACCATAATTTCATTGGCTCATAACCTGGCCATGGTGGTGTTGTAATACCTATCTTTTGAGTTAAATCATACACTTTAATACCTGCCATAATGTTCCCCCCTTAATCTAAATATGTTTTTACAAATGCGTCTAATGCATCTATAAATATATTTATAGGTGGATAGGTTAAACCTGCTCCAACCTGTCCAATACCTGGTTCTTTGTGGGCAATACCAGTATTAATTCTTGGTAATATTCCTTTTTCTACAACTTTTTTAACATTTAATCCTGTAGGTGTTCCTCTAAAGTTTAAAAATGGAATCTTATATGTATTATTTTCTGCATCTGTTATTTCATACATTTTTAATGTTGTTTCAATAGCTTCTTGTACAGTTCCCCCAACGAATTTAACTATTGCTGGAGCACCTGCCATAGCGAATCCACCAAATCCTCCAGTTTCAGTTATAGTACTATCTCCGATATCTGGATTAGCATCATCTTTTGTAAATCCAGGGAAATATAATCCATCAACATCTTGAGCTGGTCCGACAAACCATTGACCTGGTAATCCAGCCAATCTAATTCCAAAATCAGTTCCATTTCTAGCCATTACTGTAACTATTGTACTTCCTTTAATTCCTTCAGCAGCTAATGTTGCTGATTTAGCAGCTGGCATTGATAAGTTTAAGAAAAAGTGATCATTAGAATTTATAAACTCAATAACTTCTTTCTTTTCTTTGTTGGAAAAACTAGTATCTAAAATAGCTGGAGCTATTTCACGTATGAATAAGGATGTAGCGGCTCTATTTCTGTTATGACACTCATCGCCCATTTGTACAGCTTGAGCAATTAAATTCTTTAAATTTATTTCTCCCTTTAATTCAATAGCTTCTTTTAAAACAGGATATAATACTTCTTCCATCCATTTTAATTTTTCAATAACATCTGGTCCATTTGCACCGTATCTTAATACTTTTCCTAGCCCTTCATTCATTGTACAATAGGATTTAATTCCATATGTTTTGTTTTCAATTATAAATACTGGCATTGATGGAGTTGCAACACCGGCCATTGGCCCTACACCATCATGATGATGCCAAGGATCAAACACGATTTCACCAGATTCTATTAATTCAATAGCTTCTTTTTCATCTTTGGCTTTTCCTTCATATATTAATCCACCAATAACAGCACCTTTTAATGGTCCGCACATTCTATCCCATGTAATTGGTGGTCCAGCATGTAAAATCATATTATCATTCATTCCTGGTACAACGTCTCGTGCTATCCCCATACCTACAAGAGTTGGTTGAGAATTCATTATTCTTTCAACAGCTTCTTTATTTGCTGCTTCAACATCAATATTTAACATATTAAAATCATTTAAAATTTTTAATGCTTTAGACCCTCCTAAAGGTGGTTTCCAATCAACGTGAACAACATTAGCTCCTTGCCTTTTTAAATCTTCATAGAAAGATTTTAAACCTATGTTTACTATTTTCAATTCTTCTTTAAATAAACTCATCTTCCCAACTCCTTCCAAACATTAACTGCAAATTTAACTGCGCTTGCATTGCTTGGGAAGACAATTATTCCTTCATCTTCCAGCTTTTTCTTTTGTTCATAATATTTTTGAGGATCTTCATATGTTCCACAAATATTTGCTATAACACAACGATAATTTTCAGATGTTTCTCGTGCAGTTTTTACAGCTTCTGCAATTTCACCTGCAGGATCCATATGTGATCCCCATCCAAGAACAACATCAACCATAATTATTGCGGTTTCCTTATCGAGATATTCTTTTATTAATCTAGATTTTCTCATTGTAAAATCAATCATTGGATGAGGTCGTCCTACAGTAAATTCATCTTCACCCATGTCAACAACGGTATTTTCTTTACTTAAATTAATATTTTCTAATTTATATTTTGGATCAAGTGGAGCTGGTGAATAAATTGGGCCAATTTCTTTTGATAGTAATACCATAGTCTCATCAGCTAATGTTCCACCTGAATATAATCCTCTTATATATTTACCTTCTTTAATTTTTGAAACTTCTTCTTTAACTTTAGACTCAAAATCAAATGATTCTAAGAAATCAAAATAAGTATAAATATCTTTTTCTATGTTTTTACCTTGACACAATAATGCAGCTTTAATGGCAGTATCTTCCAATGTATACCCAACAGTAATAGTAGGATCTTCTACTACACCATTTACAAAATGAACCACATGTTTCTTATTAGATTTTTTCAATAATTCAGTTGCTTTTTCAACTACCTCAGGATAAGGAGGTTTAGAAACTAAGACAATAATATCAGTTTCATCATCTTCTATTAATCTTCTAATTCCCTCAAGAAACATCAATCCACCTACATCCTTTTTAACATCCCTTCCGCCAGTTCCTATTAGTTGAGATATTCCACAGCCAAGATTAGAAATTATCGAAGAAACTTCTTGTGCTCCAGTACCTGAAGCGGCGATAATTCCAATTTTTCCTCTTTTTACGACATTTGAAAATGCCATTGGGACACCATTTATAATGGCTGTTCCACAATCAGGTCCCATAACTAGTAATCCTTTTTCCAAAGCATATTTTTTTAATTCAATTTCTGTTTCTAAAGGTACATTATCACTAAAAAGCATTACATTTAAACCGTGATCTAAAGCTTTTCTTGTTTCAAATCCAGCATATTCACCAGCTATAGAAATAACTGCCATATTTGCGCCATTTAATTTTTTTACAGCACTATCTAAAGAAGGATAAAATTTTTCTCCTTCATCTTCTTCAGCTTCAGCTTTTAATAATTTTTCAACTTCATTTTCAAGTTCATCCATATTAATATTATTACCTTTTATTACTATCAATAAATCATTAGGAGTAGTTTTTTCTAATTCTTCATCAATCATTCCTAACTCTCTCAAAAATTCCTTGTTAGTATCAGTACCCATTCCAACAAGAGCTTCTTCAACATCATCATGCTTTTTAATATCTTCTGTAATAAGCATAAGTGTAACTGAGTCATAATACGAATTTGGTTTAATCAATTTGTAAACCACGTTTATCCCTCCAAATCAAAGAAAAATGAAATACCAATAATCCAACCTAATCCTGAAGTATCCCCCATGTTTAACAAATTAGCCTTATTTCCTTTTTCTAAATATTCTTTAACAGGTTTTGGAGCATATCCTTTAGAAGAATGAGATAATTGAAAATATGATAATTTATTTGTTTTATATTTTGCCTTTTCTAGAATATATGAATCATCAAACTTTCTTTTAATTGAATTAATTAGCAATATTCCAGATAAAATATCATCAAATAATGGAGTTAAACCAGGGCCAAAACCTATTAAATCATCATATTTTTTTTCATTTAATGTAGTAATGATTTTTTTAAATATTCTATTGTCAATTTTTTCTTTCAATAATTCTATATTTTTATTTAATGGTTCAAAATAAAAAATTTGTGTTATTTTTGGATCATATATAATGTAATTATTTAAAATATAATTATTATCAAAAATTAAATTATTATTTTCTAATTTAATTGTTGAAAATTTTAAGAAATTGGGAGGGGCGGTCATTCCTAATGCCCCGACCCTATTTTCATAAGTTGTTAAAGTAAAAATATCGCTATTATCAAATTCAAAATATTTAGAATGTTTGGTTTTAAAAAATTCTTTTAGTTTACTATTTTCTAATCGTTTATCAAACAACAATTTTGAAACTTCAATCATTTTTCACCTTATTCATCTGAAGCACCAGTTAAAGTTAATATAGCGTTAACTAAAATTCCAACAACAGCAGCAAGACCTAACCCTTGTAAAGCGAAATTCCCTGCTTGGAAAACAGCCCCACCTAAACCGGTTACTAACATTAATGACATTGTTACTAGATTTTTCCCTTCTACTTTTACTTGGTTGTTTATTAATGTTTTTGCACCAATACTTGCAATCATACCGAATAATAATATTTCTATTCCACCCATTACTGGTACAGGTATTGATCTTACTAATGCTCCTACTTTTGGTATTAATGCCAATAATATTGCAAAGAATGCTGCTATTCTCATTATCCATGGATTAAATGCTTTTGTAAATGCTAATACTCCAGTATTTTCACTATATGTTGTATTTGCAGGTCCTCCAAAAAATCCTCCTAATGATGTTGCAAGACCATCGCCCATTAATGTTCTATGCATTCCTGGATCTTCATAGAATTTCTTTCCTACTACTGCTGATATTGCAAATATATCACCGAAGTGTTCTACTGATGGTGCAATTGCTACTGGTACTATTGCAGCTGCTGCATACCATGAGAATTTTGGTAAATATATTTCTGGTATTCCTACCCAACTTGCTGTTCCTACTTCTGCAAAACTTACATTTCCTGTTATTGCTGCTACTATATACCCTACTATTATCCCCCATATAACAGGTATTAATCTACTAAATCCTCTTGTATATAATCTTACTATTACTGCCGTAAATAAAGATACTAATGCTATCCACCAATTTCCACTTGCCATATTTATTGCTACTGGACTTAATATTAAACCTATTAATATTATCATTGTTCCTGATATTACTGGCGGGAATAATTTTTCAAATCTCCTAATACCTATAAACTTAATTAATATTCCAAAACCAAACTTTACTAAACCTGCTAAAAATATTCCACCTGTTGCATAGGCTAAGTATGGTTTTAAATCTACTCCAGCTGCTACTGCATCTTGAATGTTATTATATCCAAGTCCAGCTTCATTCATATAATGCATTACTACTGCAACTATTGGAGCAATGTATGCAAAACTAGAGCCTAAAAATACTGGTACCTTCCATTTTGTGATCCAATGAAATAATAATGTTCCAAGTCCAGCTGTGAATAACGCTACATTTACAGGTATACCTGTTAAATAAGGCACCAATACTGTTGCGCCAAACATTGTGAAGGTATGTTGTAATCCTAATAATATTAATCCCCCTGTCCCCATACCTTCACTTCGATCTTCTTGAGGAACGACATTCAAATATTCGCTTTCGCTCATGTTTCTCCCCTCCTAAATAAGATTTGGATAGACACAATTAATTTTTTTTATTTAAATTAATTTCTTTTATTTATAGCTTCTAATATTTTATCTGCAGTTAATGGTAATTCTCTTAAATTCACACCTATAGCATCATATATAGCAGATGCAATTGCTGGAGGGACTGAAATCATAGGATGTTCTCCAACACCCTTTGCTCCAAATGGTGAAGATTCTTCAAATGTTTGAACGAAATCATATTTAATTTCTTCTGGTATATCAGCTATTGTAGGAATCTTATAATCTGTAAATGAAACAGTTAATGGATATCCTTTTTCATTATATTTAATACCTTCAAAAATTGCAGGTCCCATACCTTGAATCATTCCTCCGACAACTTGACCGCCTGCAGTAATAGGATTAATAATTGTTCCTGCATCAAAAACTCCAACCAATTGAATTATTTTTAATTCACCAGTATTAAGATCAATTTCTACTTCTGCGCCTTGTGCGCCAAATGTCCATTCAGCTGCAGCATTTCCCTGCCCTGTTTCTAAGTCGAGATTTGTAAGCATTTCAGGTACAAAACTTCCTCTACCAATTACAGGACCTCCTATTGCGTGTCCATCAGGATATGTATATCCCATTACAATATCTTTTAATAATATATATTTTTCTGGTCTATATTTTACAAATACTCTATCATCTTCTACTTCCAAATTATGTGGAGCAACACCAAGAACTTGAGAAGCAATATTTTTTATTTGATTTAAAGCGTCTTCAGCAGCTCTATATAACGCATTTCCTACTGTCCATAATGCTCTTGAAGCTACAGTTTGCCATTCATATGGATTAACATCTGTGTCATTTGGAGTAACAAAATGAATTTTATCAGGAGAAATATGTAATGCATCTGCAGCCATTTGAACAACTGCAGTATTAAAACCTTGTCCGATTTCTTGTATACTTGCTTGTAAAGTAACAGTTGCATCCTCGTGGAATTTTATAATTACTGCAGAACCAGCATTAGTTGGCATAGCTGGAGCCTTTACTAATGTAGCTAATCCTTTTCCTCTAACCTTTCTAGGACCAGATGGTTCTGTTTTTTTGCCATATTCTATTAATTCAGCCGCTTTTTTCAAACAAGCTTCTGGATTTCCTGTATCATGATGAATTGTTTGTCCCATTGAATTTGTTAAACCAGGTTTGAGTAAATTCTTTAATCGTAATTCAACAGGATCCATTCCTAATTCTTGAGCAACTTCATCAAGATTTCTTTCGGTAGCCCAATGTAATTCTCCATGTCCAAACCCTCTAAAAGCTCCTCCTAAGAAATGATTTGTATATACACCATATGAATCTGTTTTTAAATTTGGAACATAAATAGAACCTGGTAATGTGTAACCAGCAGCTCTTACTACATTAGTTCCATATTCTGCATATGCACCACCATCAAAAATTAATGTAGCTTCCATAGCTGTAATAGTTCCATCTTTTTTAACACCGGTTTTTATTTTTGCATACATTCCTTGTCTAACAACAGCCCTAATGTCTTCTTCTCTTGAATATATTAATTTAATATATCTTCCTTTTAGTTTTTCAGATAAAGCAATTACTATACCTTCCATATTAATACCAGCTTTAGCGCCAAAACCGCCACCAACATATGGTGCAATAACTCTAACTTTGTGTCTAGGTAACTTAAATGCATGAGCTATTAAATTTCTTAAAGTAAATGGAGATTGAGCTGAAGAATATACTGTTAATTTTTCATTATAATCCCAAAATGCTATAGCTCCATGTGGTTCAAGTGGAGCATGATACATTTGAGGTAAAGAATATTCTTTTTCAACTATAATATCAGCTTCAGCAAATCCTTTTTCTACATCACCTTTTCTTGTTTTGTGATGATGGAAAACATTCTTTTCGGGTTCAATATTATATAATGGCAATTTATCATATTTTGCTAAATCAGGATGAATTAATACTTCACCTTTCATTGCTTCTCTAGGATCTTGAATTACTGGTAATTCTTCATATTCAACCTCTATTAACTCGACAGCTTGTCTTGCGATATCTAATGAATCTGCAGCTACAGCAGCAACAGGTTCTCCAACGTATCTAACCCTATCTGGGGTTATAATAGGTCTATCTACCAAATATATACCTTGCCTATATGGAACGTCCTTTCCAGTGACAATAGCTCTAACTCCTGGTAATTTTTCTGCTTTTGATATATCAATATTTTTTATAATTCCATGTGGAATTGGACTCTTTTTTATTGCTGCATGCAACATATTTGGGAAAAACATATCAGTAACATATTTAGCTTGACCAGTTACTTTTTCAATTGCATCTACTCTGTTCATAGGTTTTCCAACATATTCAAATTTAATAGGTGGTTTGTATTCATATCTCATTATTTTGCACCTCCCATTTTCTGGGCAGCTATTTTAACTGCATCTAAAATAACAGTATAACCAGTACATCTACATAGATTTCCAGCTAATCTTTCAACAATAACCTCTTTTGTTGGATTAGGTATTTTTTCTAACATAGCCTTAGTCGACATAATAAATCCAGGAGTACAATATCCACATTGAAATGCATTTGCCTCAACAAAAGCCTCTTGGACAGGATGTAATTTATTATCTTTTGTTAAACCTTCAACGGTTTCAATAACAGAACCATCAGCTTCAGGTGCTAATATTAGACAAGAATTAACAGGTCTTCCATTGTATATTACAGTACAAGCACCGCATTCTCCGTTTCCGCATCCTTCTTTAGCGCCTGTTAAAAATAATTTATCTCTAAGAACATCAAGGAGGGTTTCATTTGGTTTTACATCCACTTCTACATTTTCATTATTTACAGTAAAAGTAATCTTCATTATAATCCCTCCTTTATCATATTCATTTCTCTTAATAATTTTATAGGTAATATTTTTGCCATTCTCTTTCTATATTCAGCGGTTCCTCTAGCATCTGTTATTGGATTTACGCTATCTTGAATTATTTGAGCAAACTGTTCCACATTTTCCATAGTTAATTCTTTTCCTTTTATAAATTCTTCAGCTTCGAATATTCTAATTGGCGTAGGAGCAACAGAAGCTAAAGCAACTCTAATCTCTCTCTTCCCATTAGGATCAATAACAGTTAAAGCCATACCTATTGTAGCTAAATCAACAGCTTTAATTCTTGAAATCTTATAATATCTTCCAATACTTTCTCCTTCAAATGGAATGTGTACCGATTTTACAATTTCTCCTTTTTCTAAAACAGTTTTTCCAGGTCCTTTGAAAAATTCAGTGATTTTTACTGTTCTTTCTCCTTTTTTAGAAATAATGTTTAATTCTGCGTTGTAAGTAAGTAATGCAGGAGCAGTATCTGATGCTGGAGAAGCATTGCATAAGTTTCCTACTACTGTTCCGCGATTTCTTGTTTGATATCCACCTACAACACGAATACCTTGAAATAATGTAGGATAATATTCTTTTACATAATCAAACTCTTCGATTAAAACATTTAATTTTATTCCTGCACCAAAGGTTAGCCCTTTTTCTTTTGAAAAATCAACATTGAAAAGTTCATCAATTCCTTTTAAGTCAATAACCGTTCTTGGTTTAATTACACTGGCTCGCATTTTTACAATTAAATCAGTTCCGCCTAATATAGGATAAACGTTTTCTTGATCAAGTATTTCTAGGGCTTCATCAAGGCTTTTTGGTTTTACATAATCATATGAAAAAGTAATCATGCTTTCCCCCCTTTAAAAAAAATAATAAAAAAAACATACGTTTTTTTAATTTTATTTTAATATATGTTGTATATATTATATTCTTATTTTTAATATATTACAAATAAGAAAACCACAAGGAAAAATTAAACTTTAATTAATAAATGAGTATATTTGTTTTTAATTAATTATAATCTATATTTAACAAATAAAAAATCCCGCATTATAAATGCGGGATAAAAATATTATTTTGTTAAATCTTCTAAAAATTTAAAATTAACTGGTACAACCTGAGAAACACCATGTCTCATAGTGATACCGTGGAATATTTCTCCAATTTCCATCATCAATTTATTATGTGTAATTATCATAAACTGTGTTTTTTCTGCATGATTTTTAATTAATTTAGCTAATTTTGCTGCATTAATATCATCTAATGGAGCATCGATTTCATCTAATAAATAAAAAGGACTTGGATTGACATTCATTAATGCAAATAAAAATGCTGAAGTAATTAATGCTTTTTCTCCTCCTGAAAAAAGTTGTAATTTTTGAAAATTTCTTCCAGGTTTTTTAACAGAAATTTCTACACCTTTTTCAAATGCTTTTCCTTCACCTACCATTTTTAAAACGCCATCTCCGCCTACAAATAATTCTTTAATAAATTGTGCGAATTTTTCATTTACAAGATTAAATGTAGATAAGTATTTTTCTTCAGCTTCATTGTCTATTTTTTCTATCCCTTCTTGGATACTTTTTATTGATTGCATAATATCATCTTTTTGACTTTGCCTGTCGTCTAACTCTTTTTTTACCATTTCATATTCGTCTAATACGCCAAGATCTACACTTCCTAAATGTTTTAATGCTTTTTTTATGTCATCAATTCTTCTTTCTAAAGCAATAATTTCCGCTTCACTAAGCTCATCATATATAAAATCATTTGAAGATATACCTATATTTTTTGCTTTTTCTATTAAAAAATCTTTTTCATGTTTTAAATTTTGGATTTCTAACTCTAATTCATGGGATAGATTTTTTAATTCATCGATCTTATCTTTTAATTCGTTTTTCTTTAGTTCGTATTTTTCAAGTTCGTCAAATTTTTCAGATTTTCCTTCTCTGCTCATTCTCATCATTTTAAAAGCATCTTCTATTTCATCGTTCATTGCTTTAATTTCTTTTTCATAATCAATTAAATCGATTTTTTTCTTATTTATATCTGATTTTAATTCATTAAGAAGATTATTGATAGATTCAATAGTGTTATTTATTGTTTTGGTTTCGTTTTTTATTTTTAAATATTCAGATTTGTATGAATTAATTTTTTCATTAATAGAATTTTTGTACAAATTTAATTCATCTAGTTTGGCAATTTTTAATCGCAATTCATCATGAGTAGTTTTGTTATGCTTTTCTAATTCAATGATTTCATTTTCAAATTTTATAATTTTATCTTTAGCAATATCTATATCATTATCTAAAATTTTTAATTCAAGATGTATCTCTTCTTTTCTTTCTTCATATGAATCTATTCTATTAATTATTTCGTTTAACCGTTTTTTTGATGAATCATAATTATTTTTAAAATCTTTATATGAATTTGCACCATTTAATCTATTATATTTAATTTCATTTAATTTTTCTTCTAATTTTCTTAATTCTAATAGTTCTTTTTTATATTCAAATTCAATTTTTTTTAGCTTCTCTTCATATTCTTTTATTTCTTGATTTATTTCATTTAAATCTTCTTTTAATGTTTGTAATTCTCTTTTTCTAGTTAAAAGTAATGTGGAATTATTACCTTTTGAAAGTCCGCCTGTTATTGCACCAGAAGTATTAATTATTTCTCCATCAGTCGTAGAAATAGTTAAAGATAAATTTGTATATGTTTTTTTGATATTTAAAGCGGTTCTTAATGAGTCCACAACAATAGCATTACCAAAAACATATTCTATAGCTTTCTTATATTCATTGTTATAATTAATTAAATCTACAATATATCCGTAGAAACCAGGTTCATTTTCTAATTCTTTATATTTTTTTATTTTTGGATTAATTAAATCTAAAGGTAAAAACGTTACTCTTCCTGCTTCTTCAGCTTTTAAATAATTAATATACGAAGAAACTTTATTAGAGTTTCTTATAACAACATTTTGAAGTCTATATCCCGCAACCATAGTTATAGCTGTTTCTAGTTCTTCTGGTACTTCAATTAAATTAAGAACAACATCAACTAAATTCTCATCATTATAAAATGCCTCAAAAAGTTTTTTAATTGCATATGAAAAACCTTCATATTCTGTTATTTGTAAGGAAAGATTTTGAATTTTCCTTTCTGTTAAATCCTTATCATGATTTAGCTTTTGTAAATAATTATATGTATTATTTAATTCTGAATGTAGTTCATCAACTTTGTTTTTCTTTTGGTAAATTTCATTATTTAAGTTTTCTTCCTTTTTAGTTATAGTGTTTAATTCATTTTCTAATTCTTTTATTTTATCCTCTAATTCTAAAATGTTTTTTTCTAGATTGTTTTTTTCAGTGTTTAGAAATTTTAATCTTTCTTCTTTATCAGCTAATTCATTAATTAATTTATTTTTTTTATTCTCCGATTCTTTTAGATAATAGTTTATTTTTTTTATTTCCTCTTTTAATTCAGTTAATTTATTAATCTCTTCAGAAATAGAGTTTTCGATTTCTTTTTTTTCTTGTTCAATAATTTTAATCTCATCTATATATTTGCTTATTTCATTTTCATATTTATTTAGTAAATCATTTACCTCTTCAAATCTTTTTTCGTTTTTTTCTAAATCTTCTTCTAATTTTTTCTTTTCCCAATCTTTTTCAACAATTTTTGAATTTAAACTATTAATTTCATTTTCTAATAGTTTTTTCATATCTTCATATGATTTTAAGCGTTGTCTAAAATTTTCTATTTTTTCTCCATATACAGATAACTGCTCTTCTTTTTCTTCAATTTCTCTTTTTAGTTCTTTATATAATCTTTCAATTTCAAAGCTTTCTGATAGATATGTTTTAATTTTATTTTTATTTTCCAAAATAGAATTTTCAACTTCTTTTATTTTTCTATCAATCGAAATGCTCTTTGAACCAAAGTATTTAACTCCAATATTTTTCAATTCTTCATTATATTCAACATGTTTTTTAGCCCTAGATGCTCTATTAGAAAGAGATTTGACTCTTTTTTCAACTTCGTATAATACATCATTAAGTCTTTCAAGATTTTCTTTTGTTTGATTCAACATTTTTAATGCGATTTCTTTTTTATCTAAATAAGTTTTTATTCCAGCTGCATCTTCAATTATATTTCTAATTTGATCAGAAGATGCAGAAACTAATTCTCTAACTTGATCTTGTGATATAATAGAATAAAAGGATTTTCCAACCCCAGCTCCACCAATAATGCCAAATATATCTTTTAAACGTACCGTTCTATTGTCAATTTTATATATATTTTTACCATCTGCTGTTAATATTTTTCCGATATTTCTTATTTTACCTTCATCATCTCGTATTTTTATAAATACTTCAGCTTTTTTAGCAGGAGGATATTTATCAGAGCCACTAAAAATAACATCATTTTTTTCTGAAATTCTAATTTGTTTAGAGGATTGTTCTCCAAGTAGCCATCTAATAGCATCTACAATATTAGATTTTCCGGACCCATTTGGTCCAACTATGCTTACAATATTTGAGTCTAGATTTAAAATGGTATTTTTTGCAAAACTTTTAAATCCTTTAATTCGTAATTCTAAAAGATTCAATATTATAACCTCCTTATTTCCATTATATTATATCATATTTACACCATTTAGAAACTATAATTTCACAATTATAATTTAAAATATAACTATATTATTTTGCAAAACTTGGAGGGATAAAGATGGAAAGATTAGAATTTTTTACAATTACAGGAGAAGACGGAAATGAATATAATTTTATGTTTGTTGAAGAGTTAAAAATTGATGATAAAAAATATTGGATATGTTACGAAGCTTTTAAAGAAGAAAATAGTGAAGATATTGTTTTGGGAGATACAGTCGCTTTTAAAGTAAATGAAGAAAAAGGTGAAATATTTTTAGATGCAGTTGAAGATGATAAGGAATTAGAAAAGATTGAAGAAGAATGGAAAAAAGTAATGGAGGATGTTGATATCGACGAAAATGAAGATTTTATAATCATTGATGAAAATGACGAATTTGTAGAAGATGATAGCGAAGAAAAATAATTGGGGGTGAAGGATTTAATTCAAGAAAAGTTATTTGATATTCAATATTTAATAGAAAAATTTGATAGGCCGTTATTCGAAAAAAATATTGAATTATTTAAGAAAAATAATATTAAACCTAGTTTAGTATGTATTCTCACATCAAATGACCCAGGAAGTATTTCTTATGCTAAAGGTATAAAAGGTATATGTAAATCTTATGATATAGAATTTATTTTAGATAAGGTGGATACAAAAAAAGAATTAGAAGAAAAAATACAATTTTATAATAATAATGAAAAAATATATGGAATAATAGTTATGTATCCAACACCATATGATAAAGATACATATTTTATGAATTTAGTAACGCCTGAAAAGGATGTAGAAGGGTTAAATCATGAATATATGGGGTATTTAGTTCAACATGAGTTTTATAGCGATAATGAAAATTTAAGAAAATTAATAATTCCTCCAACTGCTAAAGGAATATTATACGTCTTAAAAAGAAATTATGTAGTATATGAAAAATATTACCATATTCATGGTAAATATCCTGATGGATTAGAAGAAAATCCATTTAAATTAGAAGGTAAAAAAGTAGTAGTTATTAATGATTCTTTGGCTGTAGGTAGATCCTTAGCATTAATGATGCTTAATGAGAATGCCAGTGTACGTGTATGCCAAAAATATACAGATTTTAATGATATTCTAAGATTTGTATCTTTTTCAGATATAATTGTATCAGCCGTACCTTCAAATAAATTCACTATCCCAACAAAAAATATACCAAAAAATTCTATTGTTTTTGATATATCTTTTGAAGGAAATTTTGAATACCCAGATATTTTTGAAAAAATATATAAGATTTCTCCTAAATGGAATATGGTTGAAAAAGGAAATAGAATAAATGATATGACATTGCATAGATTAGTGTCGAATTTATTTTATTTGATAAATAGAAAGTTACCTAATGAAGATTTAATAAAATTAAAAGAGTTTGAAAAAAGTATATATGATTAAAAAATTCCCCCTACGGGGGATTTTTTAATCATCTTTATTTATTTTTGCAAAATATAATAATTCAGCTTCAATAAAACTATCAAGTTCTCCATCTAAAACAGCATCAGCGTTTGAGGTTTCATGATTTGTCCTATGGTCTTTAACCATTTTATATGGGTATAATACATATGATCTAATTTGGTTACCCCAAGATATATCTTTCATATCTCCCATTAATTTTAATTTTTCTTCCATTTTCTTTTGCATTTCAAGCTCAAATAATCTTGCTTTTAAAATTTGCATTGCAGTTGCTTTATTTTGATGCTGCGATCTTTCATTTTGACAAGCAACAACAATACCTGTTGGTAAATGTGTGATTCTAACAGCTGAATCAGTTTTATTTACATGTTGTCCTCCGGCACCACCAGACCTATATGTATCTATCTTCAAATCATCAGGTTTAATTTCTATATCAATATCCTCATCTAATTCTGGTGTAACAGATACAGATGCAAATGATGTATGTCTTCTATTAGCAGCATCAAATGGTGATACCCTAACAAGTCTATGTACTCCTGATTCATATTTTAATTTTCCATATGCAAAAGATCCATTTATTTTTATGGTAACGCTTTTAATTCCTGCTTCATCTCCAGGTAAATAATCTATAATATCTATCTTATAATTACTCTTTTCTGCCCATCTAGTATACATTCTTAATAACATATCTGCCCAATCATGTGATTCTGTACCCCCAGCACCAGGATGTATAGTTAAAAAGACATTATTGGAATCATATTTTCCTGATAATAACATAGCTAATTCAAACTCTTTAACTTTTTTTTCTATTTCTTTTAATATTTCTAGAGCATGCTCATCCATAGTTGGATCTTCTTCTGAAAATTCTATAGCTACATCTAGGTCTTCAAAAAGGCTTTGTAAAGAATTAAATTCATCTCTTTCATTTTTTAGATGTTGAACTTCTCTTGATATTTTTTCAGCTCTTTTTTGATCATTCCAAAAATCAGGATTTGTCATTTCATTTTCAAGTTCAATAATTCTTTTTTTTGTTTTTTCTATATCAAAAAGATTTTGAAGGTTTTTAAATTTTTCACGTAACTCTTCAATTTTCACCTTTACTTCATAATCTAGCATTTTTTCACCTCTTTATTCTAATTCTTTTATGTGAAGTCTTTTTTTCTTTTCTTTTTTCAGCTCTATTTATAACACTTCCATCATTATGAACAAAATTTAATTGTTTTATTTTTTTCTTAGTTTCTTCTTCTTCCTTACTTGTATCTACTTTAACTATTCTAATCAAATATGAAACTGTATCATCATAAATATTATTAATTAAATCTTCAAAAAGCATATAGGACTCTCTCTTAAACTCCATGGCAGGGTCTTTTTGACCATATGCTCTTAAACTAACAGCTTCTTTCAAATGTTCTATAGCTTCCAAGTGCTTTCTCCATCTTTCGTCTATAATTTTAAGCATAATAAATTTAGCGATTTGATGGAATTCTTCACCAAATTCTTTTTTCTTTGAAACATATTTATCCCATAATAATTTAAATACTTTATCTTTACATTCTTCTATATTATCAAAATCAATTTTTTCTATTATATTAAAAGCTAATAATTTTTTAGAAAGTTCATCCTTATTAACCATTTCATCTTCATCAATAGAAGTTTCAATTATTCTGTCAACTACATCTTCAAATATTTCTTTTAAATGTTCGTCATAGTCATTTTGTTCTAGTATCCAATCTCTGTGTGAATAAATAGAAGATCTTTGATAGTCCATAATAGAGTCTAATTCAAATAATCTCTTTCTAATAGAGAAATGAATACCTTCTACTCTCTTCTGAGCGTCTCTAATAATTTTACTTAAAAGACTATGTTCAATTGGTTGTCCGTCTTCTATTTTTAAAGTATTCATAATATTTTTAAGTTTATCTCCACCAAAAAGTCTTAATAAGTCATCTTCAAAAGATAAGAAGAATCTTGATTCTCCCGGATCACCTTGTCTTCCAGAACGCCCTACTAATTGATTATCGATTCTTCTACTTTCATGTCTTTCTGTACCGATAACATATAATCCGCCTAATTCTACAACGCCTTCACCTAATTTAATATCAGTACCTCTACCTGCCATATTAGTGGCTATTGTTATCATTCCTTTTTGTCCAGCTTGAGCTACTATTTCAGCTTCTTTTTCATGGTATTTTGCATTTAAAACATTATGAGGTATCTCCTCTTTTTTTAACATATAACTTAATAATTCACTTGTTTCAATAGAAGTAGTTCCAACCAACATAGGTTGTCCTTTTTTGTATCTTTCTTTAATTTCCTTTACAACAGCATTCCATTTTTCTTTTTGGGTTTTGAATATTAAATCATTTTTATCCTCTCTAATAACAGGTTTATTTGTGGGGATAACAACAACTTCACAATTATATATTTGTTTAAATTCGTCTTCTTCTGTTTTAGCTGTACCTGTCATACCAGAAAGTTTTTCATACATTCTAAAATAATTTTGGAATGTTATTGTAGCATATGTTAAAGATTCTTCTTTAACCTTAACTCCTTCTTTAGCTTCTATAGCTTGATGTAACCCTTCAGAATATCTTCTTCCTTGCATTAATCTTCCTGTAAATTCATCAACTATTATAACTTCTCCGCCTTGAATTATATAATCCTTATCTCTTTTGAAATAATATAATGCTTTTAATGCATTTAAAGCATGGAATAAATAGTGGATGTTTTTTGGATCGTATAAATTATCAATACCTAACATTTTTTCTAATTTATCAATACCTTCATCTGTTAAAATAACAGCTTTTCCTTTTTCATCTAATGTAAAGTCTTCATCCTTTTTTAATTTTTTAACAATACTAGCAAATCTTAAATATAATTGAGAAGGTGTATCAGATGGCCCGGAAATAATTAAAGGAGTTCTTGCTTCATCTATTAAAATACTATCTGCTTCATCGACTATAGCATAATAGTGACCTCTTTGAACTTTGTCATTTAAATCATATACTAAATTATCTCTTAAATAATCAAATCCAAATTCATTAGCAGTACCGTATGTAATATCACATTGATAAGCTTTTTTTCTATCCTCATTTTCCATGCCGGCTTGAATAAATCCAACAGTAAGTCCTAAAAATTCGTATATTGGTCCCATCCATTGAGCATCTCTTTTTGCTAAGTAATCATTATGTGTTGCTAAATGCACTCCTTTTCCGGTTAATGCATTTAAATATACTGGTAATGTAGCGACCAATGTTTTTCCTTCACCGGTTTTCATTTCAGCTATTTTACCTTCATGTAAAGCGATTCCTCCCATTAGTTGAACATCAAAATGTCTCATTTTTAATACTCTTTTTGAAGTTTCTCTTACTACTGCAAAAGCTTCAACTAATAAATCATCTAATGTTTCACCATCGTTTAATCTTTTCTTAAATTCGATAGTTTTTTCTTTTAATTTATCATCAGATAATTTTTCAATTTGTGACTCTAAAGCGTTGATTTTATCTACAGTTTTTTTATATTTATTTATAAATCTTTTGTTCTTATCGAAAATCTTTGATAATATACTCATTTTGACACCTACCTTAAAATTATTTTTTCTATAAACTTGTTATTATCAGAAGCGTTTATTATTAAAAATTCACCAGGTACGGAATTTCCTATATTTTCTTCAAAAAAAGAATTAATATTAGAATACCAAATATATATTATATTTTCAGGAATATTATTTGAATTATATATTTTTAAATTTGAAAACTTTTTTGTATTTACGATTAAATACTTCATTAACGAAGGCGAAATAGAAGAAAAAATCATTTGATTATCATTAAAATATAAATATACTGGATTTCCAATATCTTCGTAATAAATTGAATAATAATAATATCTACCCAATGAATTCTTATTTATTCCCCATGTTTTTAACTTGTTTTCTAATTTTCCAATATCAACATTACCTGGAATAATAATTGATAATCTTAAATCTTTTCTTGAAAAATATTCAGTAATATATATATTATTTTCTGAACTTATAGTACTAAGTATAAATTTTAAAGACTCTTTAGCATAATTATCATTAGGTAAAAATATTTTAGATATAATATTTTCCATTTCAATAGAAGAAGATAAATCCAAAAATAATATAGAATCTCCAAAAAGTTTATAATCTGGATCAAATTTCGTTAAATTAATTAATTTCAAAGAACTTTCAACATCAATAACAATTTCCTTGTTTATATAATTAATCTTCAAAAATCCATTTATATTATCAGAATATTTATTTATATATTTTTTTTGAAAGGGTTCAATTAAATAATCGAATTTATTATTTTTAAAAGAAATAAAAATATTATCTTTAATTTCAAGCTTTAAGGTATTAAAATCATCTAATAATCTAAATATTTTTTCTAAAGAAATTTCGTTATTATACAATAAAATATGTCCTCCAATAGGATATAACTTTAAATTTAAATATTTAATAAAATATTCTCCTTGTATATATTCTACATCATAACTAAAAAGTTTTTTTATCAAATTAATTAATTTTTCTTGATTATTGTAATCTGTTATTATAATTCCATTAAAATTTGATATAAAATTAATAATATCTTGTATAGGATTTACCCAAAAAATGTCTCTAATATCAAAATTATCATTTGATACAAACAGAAAATCTGATGAAATAAAATTAATAGTGTCTTTTAATTCTTCATCTGTTAAATTTTTAATTAAATAATTATATAATAATTCTTGTCCGGCACCTTCTTTAGAATATAGATATCTAAAAAAAGGAATATTGGAATATAATTCATTAAATAATTCTTTTGGATTATTTAGATACATATAAAAATCAAAGTTATCTATGATTTGATATGAAAATATTTGTATGTTTATAATAAAAAAAAATAAAATAATAATTTTTTTCATAAAATCACCTCGTTTTTGATATAATTATTATATAATAATTATATAAATATATTAAATAAACGTTACAATACAGGGGGAGAAAATGAAAAAAGAAATTTTAGAGAAACTATTACCATATGAAGAATTTATAATTAAATCAAAATTTAATCAAGGGTTTTATTTTATATTTGAAAATTTTAGTAAAATTTTAAAACAAGTATATTCAGATATTTATATTTCAGGAGATGTATTTTCTGTTCCGGATAATATTTTTAAAATCATAAATATGTCTAAAAATGGACATTTTATATTAAAGAATATATATATTGTAGAAGATAAAAACGAACAAAAAGTAAAATTTATTGGGAATAATAAAGAGATATGTTTAAATTATAATATTTTAAAAAAAACCGAGAGTGAAGTGTTTTATTATATTATAAAATCTCTTTCGGAAAAATATGCTATTTCATTGGTTGATATAATGCTTAAAAGTACAAATCTCTCATATAATATGATAAGTATGAAAAAGGTTATAGAAGAAGCATCTAAAATTGAAACCTCTTTAGATAAATTAATATATATTTATTTAACTGCTTTGACAATGCAATATGGTGGAGGATTTAATAGAGCTATATTTTTTAAAAAAGATAACAATAATAATTATGAAATTTTTAGAGCTATAGGATTCAAAAATGAAAATGAGGCATATTCTGTGTGGGAATTTTTGGATAAAATAAATTATGATTTTGATGCGGCTATTAAGAATTATTCTAAAGATAAATATTTTTCATCACTAGAAGAAAAAATAATAGGATTAAAAATTAGTAAAGATGTAATAGGTAATGTTGATAATATACCTTTAATTATGAGTGCAAATAAAGTTCCAATAACTATAAGAAATTATCTGGATTTACATAATGAATTTGCAGTATTATCATTAAAAACTGAAAATAATGAAATAGGTTTTATTTTAGTTGATAACAGATATACAAAAAAGAAAATAACAGAGGATCAATTATACTTTTTAGATTTTCTTTCAAAACAATTTACTATTTTGTGGGAAAATAAAATATATATAGAGTCATTGAGTTTAGAAGCTAAAAAAGATTTTTTAACAGGATTTTATAATAGAAGGTGTTTTGATAAATATATAAATTCTATTATTGAATCTAATAAGAAAAACATAGGTATTGTAATTATAGATATGGATAATTTTAAGAAAGTTAATGATGAGTATGGGCATTATATGGGAGATGAATTATTAAGAAATATATCTGAAATTATATTAAATAATATAAGAGAAACAGATAGAGCATTTAGATATGGTGGAGATGAATTTATTCTAATATTTGAAAATATAAGCAAAAAAGATCTGTCAAATATTTTAGAAAGAATAAAAAATAGTTATTATAAAAAGACGGGATATACATTTTCTGCTGGAGCTGTTATCTGTGAAAATCCAGAGGAAATTAATAAATATATTAAGAAAGCAGATGAAGTATTATATATTTCAAAAAAAGAATATAAGGGAGATTTTGTAATAAGATAATATTTGGAGATTATAAATTAGGAATATATAAAATACTCTCATCCGTATTGTGGATGAGAGTATTTATTTTTTATAAAATAATTCCATAATATATCCGCTAGAAAAAGCATAAATTATAATAAATAAATTTAAAAGTAAGACAAATTTAATATCTAATATTGATAATGCAAAAGGTAACCATTGTATTTTTATTGACCATGCTGCTATTGTTACTGCTATTACTCCTATACTTGCACCATTATTAATTAATTCTGCAAAAAATGGATAAAATGCATAAGCGGGCCCCACCATTAATGTTCCAAAAATACCACCTAATAATTTCCCTTTAAATCCACTTTCTTTTCCAACAAACTTTTTTATTGTCTGTTTAGGAATTACTTCGGAAATAAATCCAGTTAAATATGCAACACTTAGAATAATAGGTAAAAGGTATAAAAATGTCTTTATTGCGTATTTTAATCCTAATATAGCTTTATCGGGGTTAAAAAACATTAATATTATAGCTATCAAAAAGATTATAATTTCTACTTTATAATTTTTTATGAAATTTTTCATAATATCAACTCCATTAAATATGCAATAATGATTATTGAAATTACTGCATAAGTGTTACGAATAATTGTGAATTTCTTTCCAAAATTTTGTAATTCATATGTTAAAAATATAATACCAATCATTACCCAAGATAATAAAAAAGATGATACTAATGCAACACTTGCATTGTTTTCAAAAAGATATTGTGCAATAGGATAACCAGATGCGGGTGGTCCCATCATTATTGCACCAGTTAATAGACCTGTTATTATCCCCTTAAGACCTGAAAAATTTAATAAAAAGTCACCAACTTGTTTAGGAGATAAAAAATTTTGTAAAATACCTATGATTAAAAATATAGAAAATATTCTAATAGAATTTTGAATAAGGTTTTTATTCCCTTTTTTTATAGCTTTTTTAAATTCATTTTTTCCTTTATTTTTTAGTAAATATATATATAGTATTATTACAAGTATAAGTAATGAGAATCCGAAAATTAAATTACTCATAATCCTAAATCTTCTTTAACTAAAATAATTTTAAATCTACCAGGATGTCTAACCCCGGTTTCTACAATAACCCTATGAACACAAATTCTTTGAGGTGACATACAATCATCACATTTTCCTGTATATGTACAAGGGGTATCAAAATTCAACCTTTTTGAATTCATTGGGGATATATATTCTATTCTTTTATTTGCACTTTCAACATCTGGAACAATCTTGTTTATTCCAGCTACTATTATTACATGTTTTGGACCAAATATCATTGGAGCAACACGTGTTCCATTACCATCTAACTGTACAATTTTCCCATCTTCAGTAATAGCGTTTGCACTACATAAGAAATAATCTGCTTTAAACATTTCAAATTGTATTTTTTCTAAATCTTCTTTTGATTTTGCATTATATCTATCTAAAAAATTAAATTTCCCATTTCTTAAAAAATCTAAAACTCCACATTCATTAAGAGTTAGACTTCCGCCAACTGCGACTAAACTATTTTCTCTCATTATTTCTTTTAATAGAGGTACAACATCTTCTTTTTTATCCACTAAAAAAGCGTCATGTTTTTTTCTTTTTAGATTTGTTACAACCTTTTCGCCAAGTTTTTGATACTTCCAATTCCATAATTCTTCTCTCATTCTATTTTCCCCCTTTACAAATATTCTTTTCAAATTGAATTGTTGTATGGCTAATATCAAATTTTTCATGTAATAATGAATTTATTCTTTTCAAATAATCATCTAAATCATAATTATCATTTTCGTTTAACGAAACATGACATTCTAAATACTTATCTTTTCCATCAGTTGTCCACACATGTATGTGATGAACGTCATCAACAAAATTCAATTTTTCAACTTCTCTTTTTATTCCATCAAGATCTATATCATTTGGTATTCCTTGAATTAAAATATTTACGCTCTCTTTTAATAATGAGTAACTTTCATAAATAATATAACCACTAATAAATAATGTAAATAATGGATCCAAAATATACCAGTTATATTTATATATAAAAATTGCTCCAAATATTATTAACACAGATGATAATGTATCGCTAGCAATATGTACAAAAGTAGCTTTAATATTTAAATTATCTTTAGATTCTTTAAATAAAAGAAATGCTGTAATTAAATTTCCTAATAAACCAATAATAGAAATTATCAACATTAATTTACCATCAATTACTTCTGGATTATAAAACTTTTTAATACCTTCAACAATTAAAAATATAGCAACAGCTAACAAAAATACAGTGTTAATAAATGCAGCTAATATTTCAACTCTTTTATATCCATATGTTCTTATAGTATCTTTTGGTTTTTTTGATATTTTCCTGGCAACATAACTTAGAACTAAAGCAAAAGTATCATTTAAATTATGGAGCGAATCAGAAATTAGGGCTAAACTATTTGAAATCATACCTCCAATAATTTCTGATAATGAAATAATTAAATTTGAAACAACAGAAAAAAATAATTTTTTTTCAGTTAAATCATTTTCATGATGGTGATGATGTCCAGACATTTTTTATTCTCCTTTCTCTTTTAGATGTTCAAATACCATATTAATAATGTCTTCAATGTGTTTATCTTTTAATGAATAAAAAACGTTTTTTCCTTGTTTCCTATATTTTACTATATTCATTTGTTTTAGTAGTCTTAATTGATGAGATACTGCGGATTGAGAAATTCCAGCGATTTCTACTATTTTTGATACACACAATTCATTTTTCAGTAATGCGAGTAAAATCTTTAGTCTAGTTTCATCTGCAAAAATTTTATACAGTTCTACTGCATTTATTATTAAATCTCTTTCAGGTAAAGAACTATTTAATTCATCACTTTTAGTATCACTCATAATATACCTCCTATATATGAACACTTATACATATATAGTATATCATATTTTTTTAGTTTGTCAATAAAAAAACTCCTGCTTGCAGGAGTTAATATTCCATATAGATCTTATCATTTAAAATATCAATAAATTTAAACTTAATACCCTCATTAATTTCTATAATTAATATACTATGAGGAGTATTTTCTTTAGGTAAAGAAACGCTGCCAGGGTTTATAACATTAATATTTTCTAATTTTTCAAATTTTGGAATATGTGTATGGCCGTGTATTAAAAATTGGCAGTTATATTTTTTTGCTAATAAAATTGCGTCATCTATATTAGGATCCCATCCATGTGTGAAGAAAAAATTAAATGAGCCGTAACTTTCTACTGAATATGGGGATATTTCTGGAATATTTAACAATTTTAAATCAATTTGTGAGTCACAATTGCCAGTAATAAATGTTCTTTTTTTAAATTCTTTTAACTTGTTTGATAATTCCATAGGGTTATATCCTTCAGGTAAAGGGTTTCTTGGACCATGATACAAGTAATCTCCTAAATGAATTATTCTATCAACATCTTTAATATAATTATAGGCTTTTTCAAAATAATATAATGATCCATGGGTATCACTAATTACTGCAAGTTTCATAATTCACCTCCAAAATAATATACAAAAAATATACAATAATATTTTATCATATTTTATGATATAATAAAATAAAATAATATTGAGGGGGAAAAGCTATGGAGATTTTGTTTTTAGGTACTGCAGCATCAGAAGGTTTTCCTAATCCTTTTTGTTCATGCGAAAACTGTCAAGAAGCAAGAAATGAAGGTAAAAAAAGTATAAGACTACGATCAAGTTTATTAATCAATGATGAAATTTTAGTAGATTTTGGTCCTGATATTGTAAGTTCTGCTAATAGATTTGGAAAAAATTTATCTGAAGTAAAACATATATTTATTACTCATAGTCATTCTGATCATTTGTTTTTTAAGAATTTTGAATATAGAAACCCTATATTTTCTGGATCATTTGAAAAGTTGTTTCATGTTGATTTAATAGTTCCTAATAAATTAGGGAAAGTTTTAAAAGATGAAGTTGAATTGCCTAAAATAAGTTTAATGGCTGTAGAACCATATAAGGAATTGCATTTTAATGGGTATATTATTTATACAATAAAAGCAAATCATACATCTAATTATGATGAAACTCCATTAAATTATATATTTGAAAAGGATAATAAAAAGGTTATGTATGCGGTAGATACAGGAAAGTTTTTACCAGAAACAATGAATTATTTAAAAGAAAATATTAAATATTTAGATGTTTTGATATTAGATGGAACGATGGGATTTAATAAAAAATATGAGTATCATATGGGATTTGATGAGGTAATACAAACAAAAGAATTGTTATATAAGGAAGGAATTGTTGATAATAACACAAAAATAATAGTATCACATTTTTCACATCTACATAATCCTAAACACTCAAAACTTGAAGAAATATATGGAAAACATAATATTATTGTTGCATTTGATGGACTAAAAATAAAATGACGACTCTTTCGAGTCGCCATTTTTTATTTATTAATTGCAGTTCTTATTTTTTCTACAGCTTCTTTTAAAGATTGTGCAGGTTCTAATTGTCCGTTGATTAATTGGCTTAAAGCATCACCCATTGGTCCCCATACTGCTCCCATTTCTGGAACATTAGGCATTGGTTCTCCACCAGCTGCACTTTTAACAAATGCATCAACGATTTCTTTTGGAACTGGTCCACCTTTTTCTTCGATAATAGCAGCAACGTCTGTTCTTGCAGGTAATCTTGGGTCAGCTAAGTAGAATTCATATATACCCTCTTTAGTTGCTAAGTAATTAATTACAAATTCTTTTGCTAAAGCTTTATTTTCACTTCTTGCATTAATCATTAATCCTTGAACACCAACAAATGGTTTTCCAAAGTGTCCATTTCCTAAATCTAATTCTGTTAAAGGTAATACACCAAAATCAATACCAGAATTAATATAATCTTTAACAGCCCAAGGACCATTTATTATCATAGCTGCTAAACCATCTTTAAACATTGAGTCCATTGTTCCGTAATTTGCACCTTGTGGTATTAATCCTTCA
The DNA here is from genome assembly GCF_011057715.1 of Marinitoga sp. 38H-ov. Taxonomy (NCBI): domain Bacteria; kingdom Thermotogati; phylum Thermotogota; class Thermotogae; order Petrotogales; family Petrotogaceae; genus Marinitoga; species Marinitoga sp. 38H-ov. The sequence goes on along the minus strand of NZ_LNGH01000008.1, from coordinate 22,478 downwards.
TCAAAGAATGATTTTATTAATTCAGCACCTTTTATAGCACCATCATTAGCTAATCCTAAATCATTAACATCATAACCATTTTCTTTTGTCCATTTGAAAACATATCCGCCATTTCCAGCAATAAATCCATATGAGAAATAAAAGTTTCCAGCGTCATATACAAATCCTAAAGTTTCATCTGTTGTATATTCAGCAGCAATAGATTTTAATTCTTCTATTGTTTTAGGAGCTTCTTCAACATAATCTTTGTTATATAATAATGCAATAGCTTCAATTGCATAAGGAATACCGTATAATTTACCGTTAACAGTAAAAGCATTTAAACCTGATTCAGCAAATTTAGATGTTTCTATAGCTGAAAATGGTATAGAATCAATTAAACCATTTTCTACTAATTCTCCAACCCAGTCATGAGCACCAACGATAATGTCTGGACCTTCTCCAGCTTGAGCAGCTGTTAAAAATTTTGATTTAATGTCACCAAAATTTACTTGTTGAACTTCTACTAAAATACCAGTATCTCTAGTGAATTTTTCACCAAAAGCTTTCATGAAATCAACTTGTTTTTCTGAACTCCAAACAACGATTTTGTTTGAAGCAGCAAAAATAGAAGTGAATGCAAATAAAACTAATAATACAAATAATGCTACCTTTTTCATTTTTAACCCTCCCTTGAGTATTGTTATATGAAACTGTTACAAATTTATTATAACACAAAAACATATATTTTTAATAAAAAAAATTAATTTTAGCAGTTGATTAGAGCTAAATAATTTAGATTAATAGTAATTAAATGAAAAAAAATCTATTTTATAACAATAAGCATCATATTTTGGCTAATTAATATATAATCACTAAAATATAACGAATATATATCATCTGTAAATATTGTAGATTCAATTTCAAACACAGCTGTATTATTTGAATAAACATGTGAATAAACTTTAAATATAGATTTTATTCTATTTAATAATTGATTATATTCATCATTAGAAACATCTAATGCGATAATTTGTATTGGAAGACCATTAGCTAAATAATCCATCCAAGTTTTTATTATATCTTTTGCAAGTTTTTCGCCTGCTAATTGAGAGCTTTTTTTAATGGCTGTTTTAATTGCATCGTTTTTGGTTATATCAGATCCGCCAGATTCTTCATTAATTGAAGATATTAATTTTCCAGTTGATGCCCAATATGATGATAAGAATATTTTACTTCTAGCAGATTCTAAACCATAATATTTACCTGCATATTCTGAAGTTACTTGACCAGTAATAATAACATCCAATCCTTCATTTGCTAATGAGTTGTAATCAGAAATCTGTTTTATTCTATCGGAATCAAATAAATTAAATCCATATTTAGATAGTTCAGATTCAATAGCTGTTCTTGAAATTTTATTCAATTCATTTGTTAAATTTGTAATAATTACTCCAACCTTTGGCTTTTTCATTTGGTGAAGTATATAAAAGAAATCATCGTCTCCAATATTTTTGGAAACTAAATATTTTGCTTTTACTGTATAAATTCCATTATCTTCTTTTTTTTCTAATATTTCACTACCTTTAATAAACCCATAAGTTTTAGATAGTATAGTTTTATCAACTAATTTGAAGTTCCTAACTTTTGTTTCATTAAACACTTTCATACCTACAACATTTTGTAAAGCTTGAACTCTTGCATTACTTTCGGCATCATCATAACTTACACCTTTTCCTTCGACAATAATTTCTGTATAATTATTGTCTGTAGCAAAATACTCATATGGTTTAGTTTGGGAAGAACATGAAGATAAAAAGAATGCTAATAAAAGAAATATAAAAATTTTTTTATTATTTCTAATATTAATCGCCCCCTTTAATATAATTAAATAATTCTTTATATATTAAATAATTCTTTTAAATTATTTTCTGAAATAATAGGTATAGCACCATTATATATTAATAAATTTGTTCCTTCTGAAGTTTTTCTATTAATATCTCCAGGGACAGCATAAACATCAATGCCTGATTCGAGAGCCAATTTTGCAGTAATTAAAGATCCACTTTTTTTAGCAGCTTCAATAACGATAATACTTTTACTCAAACCAACAATGATTCTATTTCTTTCAGGAAATCTAAAAGGTTGTACAGGAGTTCCTGGTGCATATTCGGATACAATACAACCATTATTTTTTATTATTTGATAATATAAATCATAATTTGATTTTGGATATGGTATATCTATGCCGCACCCTAAAACAGCTATAGTTCCATTTTTTAAAGATCCTTTGTGAGCATAAGTATCAATTCCATAAGCCATACCACTAGTAATAATATATTTTTCAGAAAGGATTTTAGAAAAAAAATAAGCAATGTTTTTTCCATATTCTGAGCATTTTCTTGATCCCACAATACCAACACTATCTTTTTTTAATAATTCTGAATTTCCAATTGCGTATAATACTAATGGTGGATTAAAAATATTTCTTAATTTATTAGGATATTCATCATCAAAATAAGTTATAACTTTAATATTTTTTTCTTTTAGATTATTGTAAAATTTTTCTATTTCTGTTTTGTCAATTAAAGGAATTCTATTCTTTTTTATATTTATCATTATTGATTTATTAGATTCTTTTAAAAATTCCTTCATCCAAATTATAGCGTTTTTATATTTCTCCATTTCTAACTTCCTTTTTATGTTCTTTAATTTCTCTTGTTAAGAAAAAATTTAAAGTTGTTCTAATAGCTATAATAGTAGCTAGTTGTCCAATGTCATTCCAAGTAGGAGCTACGGTAGTTTTTAAAATACTAGATCCAATTAAAAAACCTAGTCCTAAAGAAAAAGAATGACCTAATTCCAAACGACTTTCCCATATAGCTTCTTCGGATTTTTTCTTTAATAACACATCTTTTAAAAAGATTGAAAATCCCTTTATCATTCCAAAAAAGATTACTATAATAGCCATGATATAAGAAATATCTGATATATAACTAACTATAATCTCTACAAAATGATGGATATTCATGTTCATTCCCCCTTTTTTACAATAATTTTACCATAAAAAACACAAAAATAAAAGACAACCCGAAGGTTGCCTTATAAATTAATTACTTCTAAATTTACAGGAGTTTCTTTAGAACGATATACTTTAAAATAAAAGTTCATTAAATCCGGGAATTTTCTAAATCTTTTTGGCTCTCTGATCATTCTATATAACCATTCTAGGCCAAATAATTGAAATAATTTTGGGGCTCTAGAAATTTTTCCTGAAATTACATCAATACTTCCTCCAACACCCATCGCCATTTTTATATTAAGTTTATTTAAATTTTTATATATAAATTCTTCTTGTCTAGGAACACCCATTCCTACGAATAATATTTCAGCTCCGCTATTATTAATCAATTCAATTATATTATTATCATTATCAAAATAACCATGGTGAGTTCCTACAATTGTAATATTTGGGAATTTCTTTTCTAAATGTTCTTTGGCTTTTTCTGCAATACCTGGCTGAGAACCTAATAAGAATATTTTGTGTTTTTGCCATTCACATATTTTTAGCATAGTATCTATACCAGGACATCTTTCTGTATGATATCCCCATTTTTCTAAATATTTTACTACACCTATTCCATCTGGAATAGAAATTGTGGAATTTTGTAATTCGTATTTGTATTCATCATTTTTGAAATATTCTAAAAACATTAAAGCATTAAGAGTTACAACCCAAACTTTTTCATTTGAGTTTAATTTCCTTTCAATAAAATTCCACATATCCTCTTTTTTTCCGGATAATAATTTTAATCCAAACATTTGTATCATTTGAGTCATATTATAACCACCTTTAATAATCGCTTCTGATTAATTTTTCTTTATCTTTACCTTAAATACCTAATAAATTACAAAATATGTGTTAAAATATATAATGCGTTTTTAACGTATCAATTTTATATTCTACCATATTTCTGAATATAATTAATAATATAAATGTTAATTTTAGAATAAAAATGGAGGTTGATTATATGGAAAATAAAAAAAGTGCTATAGATATGTTTATAGATAAATCATTTAAAGAAAGCATACCAGAAGAATTACCTGTAATACCAACAAGAGCTAAACTTGTTATATTTCCTAATTCAATTCTTCCTATGTTAATAGGAAGAAAAAAGTCTATTAATGCTTTAGAAGAATCATTGGAAAAATATAATAATTTATTATTTTTTGTTTCACAAAAAGATATTGAATTAGAAGATCCAAAAATAGAAGATCTTTACAAAATAGGTACTGTTGGGAGAGTTGTTCAAATTGCAAAATTGCCAGATGGGGAATATAAAATATTAGTTGAGGGATTAAAGAGAGCGGAAATAAAAGAAGTATTAGAATCTGAAAAACTAATAAAATTTAAAATAAAAACTCTTGAAAGGAGTTATAAAAACACTAAAACATTGGAAGCTTTAGTTAGAAAGGTAAAAGGATTATTTGAGAAATATATAGGTTTAACAAAAAAGTTCCCTCAGGAAGCTTTAATGATTTTAGAAGACACAAATGATCCTGAAGTTATTAGTGATTTAATTGCATCTGTTTTACCGCTTGAATTAGAGGAAAAACAAGAATTATTAGAGGAATTGCATCCTAGAAAACGTCTTGAACTTGAATTGGAAATATTAATGAGAGAAATAGAATTATTGGAAATAGAAGAATTATTAGAATCAAAAGTAAAAGAGAAAATAGAGAAAGGTCAAAAAGAATATTATTTAAGGGAAAAATTAAAAGCTATTCAAGAAGAATTGTCAGGAGAAGCTGATGAGGAAATTAAAGAATTAAAAGAAAGTATAGAAAAAATAGAAATGCCTGAATATGTAAAAGAAAAGGTTGAACATGAATTGGCAAGGCTAGAAAAGATGTCACAATATTCTCCAGAAGCAAGTGTAGTAAGGACATATTTAGATTGGATTATTAATTTACCTTGGAATAATAAAACTGAGGATAGAATAAATATTAAAAAAGCAGAAAAATTATTAAATAAAAATCATTATGGTTTAAAGGAACCTAAAGAAAGAATATTAGAATTTTTAGCAGTTAGAAAATTATCAAATAAACCAAAATCTCCTATATTATGTTTTGTTGGTGCTCCAGGTGTTGGAAAAACATCTTTAGGAAGATCAGTTGCAGAGGCATTAGGAAGAAAATTTGGAAGAATATCTCTCGGAGGAATGAGAGATGAAGCAGAAATTAGAGGTCATAGAAGAACATATGTTGGAGCAATGCCGGGGAGAATAATACAATTAATAAGAAAATTAGGTGTAAAAAATCCGGTTATAGTATTAGATGAAATCGATAAAATGGGAATATCATATCAAGGAGATCCAGCTGCAGCATTATTAGAAGTATTAGATCCTGAACAAAATTCATCATTTACAGATCATTATTTAGAAATACCTTTTGATTTATCAGAAGTAATATTTATTACAACAGCTAATGTGTTACACACTATTCCTATAGCATTAAGAGATAGAATGGAAATTATACAAATTCCTGGATATACAGATGCAGAAAAATATTATATTGCTAAAGATTATATAATTCCAAAATTATTTGAAGAACATGGTATAGAAAAGAATCAATTAAAAATAAATAAATCAGCATTAGAAAAAATAATATCAGAATATACTAGAGAATCTGGAGTAAGATCTTTAGAAAGAGTTTTAGCTAAATTAATGAGGAAATCAGCTTTAAGATTAGCAGAAGGCGAAAATAAAGTAAATGTTAATGTAAATAATATTAAAGATTTATTAGGGACACCTCCTTATTTTAGATCTAATAAATTGGAAAAACCAGAAATTGGTGTTGCTACAGGAATGGCTTGGACAGCATATGGTGGAGAAATATTACAAGTTGAAACACTGGTTACGTCAGGAAAAGGGAAAATTATTATAACAGGTAAATTAGGTGATGTTATGAAAGAATCAGCTCAAATTGCTCTAACTTTATCAAAAGCATTAATAGAAGAATATGATAAAAAGTTATTAGATAAATTTGATAATTTTAATTTTCATATACACGTTCCAGAAGGAGCTGTTCCAAAAGATGGTCCTTCTGCAGGAGTTACATTAACAACATCTATTGTTTCATCTATACTAAAAAGACCTATAAATAATGAAATTGCAATGACTGGTGAGATAACATTAATGGGTAAAGTTTTACCTGTTGGAGGAATAAAAGAGAAATTATTATCTGCATATAGAAGTGGTATAAAAGAAGTAATAATACCTAAGGACAATAAAAAAGATTTAGAAAAAATACCAGAAGAGATATTAAAAAAGATAAAAGTTAATTTGGTTGATAATATACAAGATGTATTAAAAATAGTATTATTGGAGGGATAAAAATGTTTAAAAAAATAAATTTAACAAAAACTGCATATTCTATAGGAGATTATCCCCCGCCATTAGATTTTGAAATAGCTTTTGCTGGAAGATCAAATGTTGGGAAGTCTAGTTTATTAAATAAATTATTTGGAATAAAAATAGCAAAAATTAGTTCTAATCCTGGTAAAACAAGATCTATTAATTTTTATAATATTGATAATAAAGGGTATTTAGTAGATCTTCCGGGTTACGGTTTTGCTAGTGTGTCTAAAGAAGAAAAAAAGAATTGGGAAAAGTTATTAGAGGATTATTTTACAAATAGGTATTCTTTAAAAATGGTTTTTTTACTAATTGATCATAGGCATGAACCTCAAAAAAAAGATATTGAAATGATACAATGGTTAAGAGAACTCGAAATGCCATTTATGATTATTTTAACAAAATTAGATAAATTAAAACAATCTGAAAGAAGAAAAAAATATGAAATAATAAGAAGAGAAATATCAAAATATGGTGAATATATATATTTTCCTGTATCTTCTAAAACTGGAGAAGGGATAGGAGAATTAAAACAAGAAATAAGTAAATATCTAAAATAATAAACAGGGCAAAAATGATCTGAACCCAAAAAAATGAAATAATAAAAAAACACCCCCGAAAGTGATAAAATAAAAGTAGGGGGTGTTTTTTAATGGCAAAAAAAGGATAGAAGTTTAGGAAGTATTCAGAAGAGTTTAAAGAAGAAGTAGTAATTGAAAAATTACCGTACCAAACAACAGAAAAAATATACTCAATATATAAAACAAGAGAATAAAAAATGCAAAAGAACACCAAGCAAAAAACGAGGAAGACCTAAAAAAGAAAGCGAAGAAATGATGAGGTAAATAAATGAATATTTGAGATTATTAAGCAAAGGAAAATAAACCTAAAAAAATAAAAATAATAGATAGACCTATCCAAATTATGTAAAATAGCAGGTATACTGAGGAATAGTTATTATAGATACAAAAGATGAATGAAAAATATAATTAATAGATTAGAAGTATATTTTAAATTTAAAGGAATAGATGTTTATATATTCATAAAAGGTATTTAAAAATAATCTATCATAAAGAAGTATATATTTCAAAAGATTAAATAACATGGCTCCAGTAGAGTACTGGAGCCATGTTGGATAAATCCTTTATTTGTTTTCTTAATTGTACCACTTTCGGGGGCACATCAAAACGTCCTGCTTATATTTTACATTCTTTGCAATATCCATATACCTTTAATTCAAAATCATTAATTTCAATATTATCAAATGGAAATAAATTTTTCAAATCTTTTTTTTCTATATCAACTTTTAAAGCTTTACCGCAATTTTCGCAAATAAAGAGCACATTATTTTCTTCTTCAACTTCATCAATTAACTCATATCTAGGAGTTCCATCTTCAAAATCAATTTTTCTTATTATTCCCAATTCTTCTAGTAAATCAATTCCTCTTTTTACTGTCATTTTACTTGTTTTATGATTTTTTCTTTTTCTTATATTCATATATACATCATCTAAACTCATTAATCTACCTTTTGATTCAATAAATATTTTTAATATTAATTCCCTTTGTGCTGTCATTCTTTGTTTTTTATCTTTGAGTACTTTTTTCAAAACTTGTTGGGACATATTGTAAAAACCGCCTCCTCATATTTTAGTTCAACTAGATTTTACAGCATAAAGAAAAAAATTAGATTTAAACATTATTAAAATTGTGTTCCTATATCTTAAACAGTATGTATGTCTATTTTCCAACCAGTTATTTTAGCAGCAGCTCTTGCGTTTTGACCACCTTTTCCTATAGCAAGAGATAATTGATTTTCTGGAACAGTTACAACAGCGGTTTTATTTTTTTTGTCTAATTTAATATTTAACACTTGTGCAGGAGCCAAAGCGTTTTTAATTAATTCTTCAATTTCATCAGACCATTTTATAACATCTACTTTTTCAAGATTTTTTAAATCTTCTAAAAGCTGACTGATTCTTATACCATTTTCACCAATACAGGCTCCAACGGGATCAACTTTTGGATCTTCAGAATATACAGCTATTTTACTTCTAACTCCAGGTTCACGATATATTTTTTTAATTTTTACTATTCCATCTTCAATTTCTGGAATATTCATTTTAAATAATTCTTCAACAAATTCTGGTTCACTTCTAGTAACTAATATTTTTGGTCCTTTGGTAGTTTGTTGTATGCTTTTTATATATACTTTAATAATATCTCCTGTATATAATGATTCGTTTGGTATCCATTCTTTTTTTGGTAATTTTGTTTCTAATTTTCCAATTCTTATTTCAGCATATTCAGATGTTACCTTTAAAACTTCAGCTGTAGTAATTTTTCCTTGTAAAGGAGCATATTTATGATATAAATTTTCTTTTTCGATTTCTCTAATGCTTTGTTTTATTACCTGTTTAGCAGTTTGAGCTGCAATTCTTTTAAATTCTTTTTTGGGGTTTATTTTCTTTTTTATAAGTTCTCCAATTTGAGCTTTTGAATTAATTTTTTTAGCTTCTTCTAAAGATATTTCCTCACCATCATTTGTTACTTCTTCTACAACCTTTAAAATTTGATATATAGATATTTCTCCATGAGTTTTATCAATAACAACTTCTACATTTTCCATCTCATAATTATTTTTATAAGCTTTTTCAATAGCTTTTTCTATAATTTCCAACAGGACATCTTTTTTTATATCTTTTTCTCTTTCTAATTCTTCTAGCGCTTCTATTAATACTACATTCATATAAACACCTCCGCTATATATCAATTTCTAGATTTGATCTTAATATTTTTTCATATGGTATTTTAATAACTTTTCCACCATCTTTTTCTTTGATATAGATAACATTATCTTGTATATCTTCAATATAACCTTTTATAGCTGTTCTATTTTCAATTCTTTGTTTAAGTATTACTTTTGATAATTTACCTTTAAATCTAATAAAATCATTTATATTTCTTAAAGGTCTATCTAAACCTGGGGAACTTACTATTAAATCATATGATGATTCAATAATATCTTTATCGTCTAAATACGATTCAATCTCTCTTGAAAAAATTTCACAATCTTCTATTCCTACAAAGCCGTCTAATTTGTCAATAATTATCTCCAACTTTAGTTTTCTTCTTACTTTTTTTAATGATACATCAAAAATCTCTAAATTCATTTTTTTAGCAATCTCATTTGCTTTTTCTTTTATCAAGTCTTTAGTATCGTTCATGTCTTCACCCCCATAATTATATAAAAGAGAGTTCGAGGGCTTAGCCCTCGAACGCATAAAAAATTATTTATCAATTAAATTATATCATAAAAATTATATAAAATCAAGAGGAAATAACAAATCCATAGACTTCCTTTTCAAAGTTAAAAATATCTTCTTTGGAAGTAGTTATTTTTTTGCTTTCATTAGATATATTTTCTCCGAAAACATTGGATAAAATTTTTTTGGATGATTCACTAGCATTCATTTCAATTTCAGATATATTTCTAATAAGCATTCTTCTATTTTTATTAAATGCTTCAAAAGACCCCGCTTTAATTAATTGCTCAATGATATTTCTAGTTATTCCAATTTCTTTAGATCTCAATACAAATTCTTCAAAGGAAGAGTATTTTCCGTTTTTTTGAATATCGTCTAATATAGTTTTTTCAGCGAATTCTCCAACACCCTTGATTACTCTCAATGGCAAGATAATAGAATTTTTATTAAAATTACCATTTGGAGTTAAAATATTTGGCAAATTTATTTTTATGTTCATTAATTTCATTTCATTAAATATATTCATTGTTAATCCTTTGTATTTTATATATTCTAAATAGAATTTTTCAGGATATATACTTTTTAATTCTGCTATCCAATAACTTAAATGAGCATATGCAACACTATGAGATTTATTAAAAGCATATTGAGCAAAATTTTCAATTTTTTCAAATAATATTTTTGCTTCTTTTTCTCCAATAATATTTGAAGCGTTAGAAATAAATTTTGTTTTTAAATGTTTAATTTTATTAATTTCTTTTTTTGAAATTGCTCTTCTAAAATCATCAGATTCTGAAGGAGATAAATTTCCCAATTTTTGAGCTAAAAACATAACTTGTTCTTGAAAAATAATAACACCATTAGTTTCAGGGATAAGTTCTTTCAAATAACTTTTACTAGTTCCATGTAAATATTCGTCAAACATTCCAGAGTTTAATGGACCTGGTCTATTTAAAGCAAGTAAAATATATAATTTTTCAAAAGAATCAGGTTTTAAATTTTTAGCAAGTTTTTTAGCAAGTTTCGATTCAAGTTGAAAAATACCCTCAGTATAACCTTTTGAAATTATTTCATAAGCTTTTTTGTTATTTAAACTTATAAAATGTTCTTTTGTGTAGTTAAAATTAAACTCTTTTAAAAAAGATAATGTATCTAAAGATAGTAAGTCAAATTTTTCGATTCCAATACTTTTTAAATCATCCATTTCCCATAATGTAATAGGAATATCTCTATTTAAATCAAGAGGGATTTTTTGTTTTAAATTCTTATCTGATAGTATAATTCCAGCAGCATGGACAGATTCTGCAATTTCTAGTCCTTCTAAATAAAAAGCTAAAGTATAATAATCTTTATATTTTGAATATAAATGCATATTTTCAGGTGATCTGATATTTTTACTAAATTTATTTGAGTAATCAACATTTAGTATTTCTTTTATTTTTTTAAATACGCTTTTATTTTTCATTCTTACAAATGTTTTTATTTGTGCAATATCAAATTCCTTATTTAACTCCTCGATTATCATATCTCTTTTGTTAGATTCTACATCAATATCAATATCTGGAAGTTCTTTTCTTGAATCATTTAAAAATCTTTCAAAATACAAGTTATATTTAATAGGGTCAATTAAAGTTATGCCTAATAAATAAACAATTAAAGATCCAACAGCAGAACCTCTACCTGGACCAACTAAACTTTCTGCTTTTTTTGCGATGTCTACAATTTTTTTAACAGTTAATATGTAATCAGATACATCTAATTTTCTAATAACTTCTAATTCTATTTTTAACCTTTCAACATATTTATCTGGTAATTTGCTAATTATAGGTAAAATACTTTCGTATAGTTTTTTAAATCCACCTAGTTTGGGTATTCCAATATAAAATTCTGAAATATTATAGTTGGTATTAGTTTTGATAATTTCATCGTGAAGTCTTTCAGTAATATAATATTTTAAATGATAATCTTTTCTAATATAATCACCATCAATATTATTTATGATTTTAGAGAATTGCATTGTAGGATATACAATTTTTTTGAAAATATTAGATTTTTCAAAAAAAGGCAAATCTAAATTCTCGCCATTGTATAATCGTATTAATTTTTTTAAATCTTCAGAATTCTTTGGAAAATAAACTCTATTTCCATTTTCAAATAAAATGTATGGTTTAATTTTAAATTTATTACATAGATTAATAAAATTAATCCATGATTTTGGATGATCTTCATATAAGACTATACTTTCATACCCATATTTTTTTGATATAGGTATTAAATCTCTTAATTGTATATATGATTGACCAATAGATTTAGAAGTAACAATAGGTCCTAAAACTTTCAAAACTATCACCCCAAAATATTATAACACATATTAAAAATAGCGCCCTAAGGCGCTATAATTAAATTGCTCTTTTAACTTTTCCAGCTTTTAAACAACTTGTACAAACATTCATTCTTTTTACTGTTCCATCTTCTAATAAAACTTTAACTTTTTGAATGTTTGGTTTCCACCATCTTCTTGTTGTAACTTTTGAGTGAGCAACATTATTTCCAGCAGTAGGTCTTTTTCCGCAAACTTCACAAACTCTAGCCATTTTAATCAGCCTCCTATATATTTTAATTATTATTTTATACTTAGTTATACCTAGTATATTATATACATAAAGATGAATTTAATATTTAAAAAAGGTTAAAATTATTCATCAGATTCAAATAAATTTTCTTCATCTTCAAAATTCATAGGCTTAACAATAGGATAAGCTATAACATCTCTAATAGTTTCAGCGTTGGTTAAGAACATTACAAATCTATCTATACCAATACCCAAACCGCCTGTTGGAGGTAATCCATATTCTAGAGCTCTGACAAAGTCTAAATCCATCATTTGGGCTTCTTCATCACCCATATCTTTTAACTCAACTTGTTTTTTAAATCTTTGTAATTGATCAACAGGATCATTTAATTCACTAAAAGCATTTGCTAATTCTCTTCCATATATAATTAATTCAAATCTTTCAGTAACTCTTGGGTCTTCTCTATGTCTTTTTGCTAATGGTGAAATTTCAACGGGATGTTCTAAAACAAATGTTGGTTGTACAATATGATGTTCAACTAATGACCATAATTCATCTATATAATGCCCTTTATCTTCAACAGATACTTCGACACCATTTTCTTTTAGCACTTCTACTAATTTTTCATCAGGATCTTCTAAAATATCAACACCTAAATGTTCTTTTATAAAATCTCTCATTTTTACTCTTTTAAAAGGAGGTTTAAAGTCAATTTCAACACCTTGGTAATTAATTTTGGTTGTACCATGAATTTTTTCAACAACATAAGATAAAACATCTTCTGTTAATTTCATCATATCAGTATAATCAGCATATGCTTGATATAATTCCATCATTGTGAATTCTGGATTATGTTTGTAAGAAACACCTTCATTTCTGAAATTTTTACCAATTTCAAATACTTTTTCCATTCCACCAACTACTAGTCTTTTTAAGTATAATTCAGGGGCAATTCTTAAATACATATCAACATCATATACATTTAAATGTGTAACAAAAGGTCTAGCATTAGCTCCACCTAAAATTGGGTGTAAAACAGGTGTTTCTACTTCTATAAATCCTTTTGAGTGTAAAAATTCTCTAATATATCTAATTGCTTTAAATCTAGTAACAAAAGTTTTTAAACTTTCATCATTAGCAATCATGTCAACATATCTTTGTCTATATTTTATTTCCCTATCTTTTAATCCATGCCATTTTTCTGGTAATGGTCTTAATGCTTTTGAGAGTATTTCGAAGTTGAGAATTAATATAGTTAACTCTCCTGTATGTGTTTTAAATGGAAATCCTTCTAATCCAACCCAATCACCAATATCCATATATTTTTTAAATTCATCAAATTTTCCATCAGGAACTTTATCTTTTTTTATATATGCTTGTATTCTTCCAGTATCATCTTTTAAAACTATAAAAGCGGATTTTCCGTGTTTTCTAATAGACATAACTCTTCCAGCAAATTTAAAAATATCATTTTCTAATAGTTCGCCGTCTGAAATGTTTCCATATTTTTCTTTGATTTCTTCAACCTTCATATCTTTTTCGAATCTATAGGGATATGGGTTTCTTCCTTCGTTTCTGATTTCTTCAATCAATTTTAATTTTTGCTCTCTTAAATCGCTCAACTCAAGCACCTCCATATTTTAAAATAGCCAATATTTCTAATTCTCGTTCAACATTAGCAGGGGTTTTAAATTTAATTCTATCTCCAATTCTCTTTTTTAATAACGATTTTCCTAAAGGAGACTCTGAACTAATTTTTTTAGGGTTAGAAAAAATATCTGCTTCTTGTGAATTAACAATTTTATATGTTTCTTCGATATTTTTTCTTAAATCCTTAACTATTACAGTATTTCCTAAGTTTACTTCATCATTATTACTTTCAGATTCATCAATAACTTCTGCATTATCTAAAATATAGTCTATTTCTTTAATTCTAGAATCGATTTTACCTTGTTCGTTTTTAGCTTCTTCGTATTCACTGTTTTCAGATAAATCACCAAGTTCCCTAGCTTCTTTAATTCTTTCAGCGATTTCAGTCATTAATCTTTTCTTTAGAATTTCTTTTTCTTTTAATAAATTTTCATAACCTTCTTTTGTTAATTGAATCTTCTCTCCTGGAACCATATTTAAACCTCCTTATTTATCTTCTTTCTTTTTCAAATCATTAATTATTTTTACAAAATGATCTAAATCGCCAAATTCTTTATATACTGAAGCAAACCTAACATATGCAACATGATCTATTTTTTTAAGTTCATACATTACCATATCACCAATTTTAACACTTTCAATTTCAGATACACCTAATTTTCTTATGTTTTCTTCAACTTGCGCAGCAATACTTTCAATTTCTTCATAACTAATAGCTCTTTTATAACATGCTTTTATTAAACCGTTTAATATTTTTTTTCTATCAAACAATTCTCTTTGACCGTTCTTTTTAATTACAAATATTTTATGTGTTTCATATCTTTCGTAAGTAGTGAATCTGCTATTACATTTTAAACATTCTCTTCTTCTTCTAGTTACAGTTCCTTCTGCAATAGTCCGTGAATCTAATACCCGAGTTTCATCGTGTCCGCAATATGGGCATTTCATTTTTTTTCACCTCTAATTTCTTTTGCTAATTTTTCTATCTTTTTTAATTTATAATACAATGTAGATTTTGAAATATTTAAGTTCTCAGCCATTTCACTTAAGCTATCACTTTCATTTTCTAATCTGTACATAGCGATTTCTTTTAAATCATTGGGTAAATCTTCGAACAAATTATTTTTTATTATTAATTCAATATCTTTAATTTGTTTTGAAGCACTTTCAGCTGTTTTTGAAGCATTGGCAGAGATAAAATTAAACGTTCGCGATACGTTACTTTTTAATTCGCGAACTTTTATTATATTAGAAATTTCCTCTGCTGAGTTATGTGCACCAATTAATTCTAATACATTCAATATATCATTAGAAGATTTTATATATATTTTTATTTTATTATTTTTATTTATATAATTAGCTTTGATTCCTATAAGATTATGTAAAATTTTTATTATCATTTGAGCAAAATCTTCAGTGAAATCAGAAAATATTTCAAAATGATAATTTTTCGTTATAGAAACAGAACCACAACTTAAAAATAATCCTCTAAAGAAAATTCCAAAGAGGTAAGGATCTGATGAAATATAAGATGGAATTTTATCGGAAAATATATCAATTTTTTTATCGTCAAAAACAATTTTTGCATGCATTAAATTAAAATATAACTCACCCATTCTACCTAACTTTAGTCTTTTTTCAACCTTTATATATGTTGTAATCCATTCTTCAAATATTTCTTTTGAAATTTTGTATACTCTTTTTAATGTATTCATTGAAGATACAGATAATTTCAAAAAATATTGATCGCCATTTATTACAAAACTCCCTTTACCTTTAATAAAACCAAAAAGTTCTATTTCAGGATAATCAATTTTTGTGTTAACTAACTCTAATTTTACCTTTTCTGAAAAGAAAGACATAATATCACCTTTCAATATCTCTATGATAAATAGAGACATTGTAATTATTTTGATTTAATAAATAATATAATTGTTCGGCAATATATACAGAACGATGTCGCCCTCCTGTACATCCTATACCGACATTTATAGATACTCTTCCAGTTGAAGAATACCATTTTTGAACTTTGGTTATTAAATTATATATTGATTCAACTGTTTCTTGTGTTTCATTAAAGTGTTCTAAATATTCTTTGATTTCATCATCTTTTCCTGTTTTTATATATAATTCTTTTATATAATATGGATTTGGTAAAAATCTAACATCAAACATATAATCTAAATCATTTGGTGGAGTATATTTAAAACCAAAACTTATTATTCTTATTTTAGTGTTATTTGCTTTTTTTTCATTTAAAATTTCAAGAATTTTTTCTCTAAAGTTAGATGGCTCTAAATTTGTTGTATCAATAATATAATCTGATATCTCTTTTATTGGGGTCATTAATTCTACTTCATTTTCAATAGCCTCATCTAAAGAAGTATAATTGCTTTGTAGAGGATGCCCTCTTCTTGATTTCATAAACCTAGTTTTTATAGTTTCTTGGGAAGAATCTAAAAATATTACTGTAAAATCAATATTTGAAAATTTAAATTTTTCTCGTATTTTTAGTATTTCCATTTTCAGTTTTTCAGAATCTTTCCATCTAATATCACTAACAAAAGCAATATTATTTATTTCAGTGCTATTAAGAAGCATAGCAGTAAATTCATCTATTAAATGTGGAGGTATATTATCAATTGTATAATAATTAATATCTTCCAGTATTTTTAATATTGTAGTTTTTCCAGCACCTGATAAACCAGTAATTAATAATAATTTTCTTTTTTCTACCATAAATTCACCCCATTCTCCCCTAAAACAAGGTGATTATATGAAACGTTAAAATTATTTTTCCCCAATATTCTTTCTGTATTATGTATAAATTTATTTATATTTCCAGAAACATAAAAATCAATCTTTGGATTTTCATATATTACAGGGATTTGATTTTTAAGTGTTTCAACTATCCCATCTGCTGGGTCGATAATGTTTCCATTGACAACCTTATTAATATGTTTTTCTAAAATTGGATAATGAGTACAACCTAAAATAATTTTATCATATGATTTTTGATTTTTTAAATAAAAATTTACTATTGATTCGGCAATAGGGCCATGCCAAATTCCTTCTTCTATTAAAGGAACAAAAAGAGGACAAGCAATTTCATGTACAGAAACATCTTTAGAAATCAATAATTCTCTATATGTACCTGTTCTAACAGTGTTTTCTGTAGCAAGTAGTAATACTTTTTCTTTTTTGTTTATTTGTAAAACAGCATTTTTTAAAATACTAATATATTTAAAACTATATTTATTAATATCAATATAATTTCTTAATATTAGAGAATCAGAAGTATTACAGGCAGCAACGACAATATCTATTCCATTTTCTTCATAAAAATGGAATAAATCTTTTAATATATATATAATTTTTTCTATAGGTTTAGAACCATATGGTACATTTAAAGTATCGCCAAAATAAAAATAGTGGTGGCCTTTAAAGGTATTGACCACCTTTTTTAAAACGGTTAAACCGCCTATTCCAGAATCAAAAAAACCTATTTTCATATAAACACACCACCAATTAACCTTTATTATGGGAGACAGTATTAGCCTTTTCTATTAAATTTTTCAATCCGTTTTTCATTTCTATTTTTTCTAAATTTTCATTTAATAATAAATATAGAAGAATATGAACAATATCTGGATTGTTCATTTTTGAATATATATCTTCAACATTTTCTTTTATATTTTCAAGTATTTCATTGACAACCTCTTCAGGTTCATCTGTTATGAAATCATATTTTTTCCCCATTAAATCAAAGTAAATACGTTTATCAATTCTGTCTCCCATAAATTCACCGCCTAAACTTTATTACCATTTAGGTTCCTCATATGATATATTTTCATTAATTGTATTTTCATTTTTTTCAGAAGGTGTTTCAATTATCTCTTCACCAAGTATTTCTTTTAATTTTAAATTAATATCTTGAATGTATTTTTTCATTTCTTCCTCGTTCTTTTTAAATTCTTCTATTTGTGTTTTTAATGAATCTCGTTCTCTAGTAATGTTTTCATATTCAACATATAGCTCTTCGTTTTCTTTTTTAAGCTTGTCTTTTTCTTCTTTTATTTTGTTGTACTTATTTGTAAGATTGTTAATAATGCTTTCTAATTCTTTTAATAATTCCATTAATATACCCCCTTATATTTTTATTTATTAATTTTTCTATATAAGAAAAAAATTTCCTCTATTATTATATCATAAAAATTTCCATAAATCACAAATCTGTGTTATAATATTCTAAGAAAAAATTATTTGGAGGTGAAGTTATTATGAATTTTTATAGCATAACAAATATTCTTTTTTTTGGTCCACCTGAAGCAGCAGCGCCGCAAACATCTGCTAATACTGCAACAGCATCATCTGGAGGTTTCTGGGGGTTACTATTTCCGTTTATATTAATTTTTGGTATGATGTATTTTTTAATTATTCTTCCTCAAAGAAGGCAAGAGAAAAAACATAGAGATATGTTATCTCAATTAAAAAAAGATGATAAAATTTTAACCCAAGCTGGTATAGTTGGTAAAGTAGTTAATATAAATAATGATTATGTTAGAATAAGAACTGCTGATAAAACAGAATTGGATATTACAAAAAGTTCAATAGTTGCAATTTTATCTAAATCAAATAAAGAAAGTAAAGAAGAAAAGTAATATATCAAGGAGGTTGGTTTTGTGAAAGCGCATAGAGTTAGAGTAATTATATCAGTATTAGTTATACTAACAGCATTATTTATGTTTTTTTGGCCATCAAATGAAAATGTAGAAAATACGGGCGTATTAAAATATTTATCAAATATTAAGTTAGGTTTAGATATTCAAGGCGGAAGTATGTTAGAGTATGATATGAAATTAGATGAAGGTACAGATCCAAATGAAATTATAGACAATGTTATTCTTGTTTTAAGAAAAAGATTAGATGCTGCAGGATATACAGAAGCTGTGGTTACAAAAGTTGTTAGTGGAAACAAAATTAGAGTTCGTGTTGAAATTCCAGGAATTACAGATATTGAAACAGCAGAAAAATTAATTGGTAGTAGAGGAAAGTTATATTTTGCAGAAGTAGTTGAAGTTCAAACATCTGATACAAAACCAAATGTTTCAAGAAATAAATATGTAGTAATTAATGGGAAAGAAGAAGAATTATATGATTATGTAAGAGATATATATGATGAAACAACATGGTATAAGGTAAAGAAATACTTTACATTTGGCGAAGAGCCATTTGAATTTACTGGGACGGAAGTAATAGATGCAAATTCAGATATAAATACTAGAAATAGTGGTTTTAAAGTTAATTTGAAATTTAGTTCTCAAGGCAGTAAAAAATTTGAATTAATTACTGGTAATTTAATCGGAAAGAGATTAGCTATTATTTTAGATAATAGGGTTATAATTGCTCCTACTGTGAATCAAAAAATTACAGGTGGTAGTGCAGAAATAACAGGTATTCAAACTATTGATGAAGCAAGAAATGTTTCAGCACTAATAAAAGCTGGTAATTTACCAGTTGACTTAATTAAATTCCAAGAAAGAACTACAGGTCCTACATTAGGTAGAGATGTTGTTGAAACAATCATTAAAGCTGGATTATTAGGATTATTTGTTGTTATGATCTATATGATTATATTCTATGGTTGGATGGGATTAGTTGCTGATATTGCATTATTATTTAATTCAATGTTATTATTAGGAATATTAGCAGGTACTAATGCAATATTAACCCTACCAGGTCTTGCAGGTATTATTTTAACATTTGGTACAACTGTAGACGGAAACGTTATTATATATGAAAGAATTAAGGAAGAATTAAGGCATGGAAGGCCTCCTTTAACAGCCGTTAGATTTGGTTTTGATAAGGCATTTTGGACATTATTTGATGCTAATTTAACAACAGTATTAGCTGGAGTTGTATTGTACTACTTCGCTACAGGTACAGTTAGAGGGTTTGCAATTACTCTAATTATAGGTACTTTAGGAAGTATGTTTACTAATTTAGTAGTTTCAAGATCAATCCTTGAATCCACAAGTCATCTAATAAATGTGAAAAAATATCAAAAAGCGGCTGTAGAGGAGGGAAAATAATGTTTGATTTTGTTGGAAAAAGAAAAATGTTTATACTATTATCATTATTATTAATAATTACAAGTTTAATTTTTGTTTTTACTAAAGGATTTAATTTAGGAGTGGATTTTGCAGGAGGAACTGAATTTGTTATATCATCAGATAAAGAAGTAGGAGTAGATGAAGTAAGAGATATATTAAGTTCTATTAAATCAGATTACGCTACAGCTAAAATTGCAAAATTAAAAAATCTAAATGTTGAAAATACAGAGTTATATCAATATTTAGTTGTTTTGAAAGAATCATTATCAGGATCAACATCTTTAAAAGAAGAATTAATTAATAATATGAAAGAAAAATTTTCAGAAAAAGGTGTTAAAATTGAATTTTTGGAATTTAATGATGTATCAGGATATGCTGCTGAAGAAATAAAATCATTTGCTTGGTACGCTGTTATTATTTCTTTAATTTTATTACTTGCATATATTACATTAAGATTTAAGTTTTCATTTGGAGTTGGTGCTATTTTAGCTTTAGCTCATGATATTTTGATTACTATGGGATTTTATTCAATGTTTAGTATTGAGATTAATGTGGCAGCAATAGCAGCATTTTTAACTTTAGCGGGTTATTCATTAAATGATACTATTGTTGTATATGATAAGATAAGGGAAAATATGAAGAAATTTAGAGGTAAAAAAAGCATTGAAGAAATTGTAAATATTAGTATTAATGAAGTTATTGTTAGATCATTAAATACATCTATAACAACATTTTTAGTAGTTCTCCCTATATTAATTTGGGGTGGTAAAGCAATTGCTCCATTTGCATTTGGTTTAGCAGTGGGTGTTGTAGTAGGTACATATTCATCATTGTATATAGCAAGTCCTATTGTTATAGGTTGGTTGAAAAAAACAAAAATATAATAATAAAAACAAAAAGGGTGATTGAAACACCCTTTTTGTTTTATATAAATGTATTATAAAAATAAAAAAAGGGCGAATCCATTCGCCCTTAAAATATTATCCTAAATATTATCTAAGTAATTGTAAAACTTGTTGAGGTAGTTGGTTAGATTGAGACAACATAGCTGTACCAGATTGCATTAGAATTTGTTGTTTTGTAAAGTCAGCCATAACTTTTGCCATATCAGCATCTCTAATACGTGATTCAGCAGCTGTTAAGTTTTCAGAGGCTACACCTAAGTTCTTAATAGTATGTTCAAGCCTATTTTGAGCAGCACCAAGTTTTGCTCTAAATGCAGATACTCTATATACAGCAGCATCTATAGCACTAATGGCAAATTCAGCATCAGATGAGGTATCTACACTTATTCCAGTAGTAATACCTAAATCATCAGCTTTCATACTTTCAAAGCCCATAGAAATAACTTGACCTTCATTAGCACCAATATGGAAATTCAATGGATTAACTCCAGAATCTCCAGAGCTTACTTTACCATATACAACAACAGCACCACCATCAACTTTTGTACCTGATGCTAATGTTCCGCCAAAATCGTTTATATCGGCAATTTGATTAGTATCCCATTTGATTTTAATAGATCCACCACCAACACCTATAACTGCAGAACCATTTGATGCAAGAGTTGTAACGCTGTTGCTTCCGCCGGCTGTTACAATTGTTAACTTAACATCAATTCCAGATGTAGCAGAACCATTCAATTGTCCTACTTCAATAATAACATTAGCATCTTGTGTAATAGTATGACCAACACCGTTAGTTCCAAATGTTGTATCAACCTCAAAATGAGCGGAACCTGGAGATACTAATTTAACATCAGCACTTCTAGTTTCTTTTAAAGAACCATCTAATAAGTTTTTAGTGTTAAATTGAGTTGTTTTGGCTATTCTATTAATTTCATCTCTTAATTCAGTAAATTCGTTTTGTAATTGAACTCTATCAGCATCTGTATTTGTATCAGATGTAGCTTGTACAGCTAATTCTCTCATACGTTTTAAGATTGAGTGGATTTCGTCTAATCCACCTTCAGCAGTTTGAATCATGGAAATAGCATCTTGGGAATTTCTAACAGCAGTGTCTAAACCTTTAATTTGGTTTCTCATTTTTTCAGAAATAGCCAAACCTGCTGCATCGTCAGCTGCTCTGTTAATTCTTAAACCAGAGGACAATTTTTCCAAAGACTTTCCCATATCAGACTTTACATTTGTAAGTGTTCTCCAGGCATTCATAGCCTCCATATTATGATATATCCTCATAATTTCACCTCCGTGTGAAATGTAATATTTTATAATCACTATATATTTCGACTGTTTTTCTTTTTTCTTTAGTGGAATATTTAGAAATAATTATAAAAATAAAAAAAGGGCGAATCCATTCGCCCTTAAAATATTATCCTAAATATTATCTAAGTAATTGTAAAACTTGTTGAGGTAGTTGGTTAGATTGAGACAACATAGCTGTACCAGATTGCATTAGAATTTGTTGTTTTGTAAAGTCAGCCATAACTTTTGCCATATCAGCATCTCTAATACGTGATTC